>CBJKNR010000059.1:0-12321 GCA_966417555.1 uncultured Sphingopyxis sp. | reverse complement strand
TCGACCGCCGTGAGCAACAGGGCCTGCCGGGCAAGCGACGGAATGCGGCTGAGCCGCGCGTCGGCGATCGCAATATCGGTCAGTGCGCCGTCGTCGTTCGCCGCCGCCTGTTCGGCCATCAATCCGAAATTGTCGTGCACCATCCGATAGAGCTGGATGCGCAGGTCAGCGCCCGTGTCGACCGCGCCGGGGTTCGCGACGAGGGTTTCAAGGAGCCGTGCGACCAGCGCGTCGCCGCTCTTCTGGCTTCCCGAAATGGACCGGCCATAACGCCGCAGATAGGGAAGATGCGGCGCAACCGACTGACCCAATGACATATTTCATCTCCTGATAGCCGCAAGCATCTTTGGCGGACGCGTCCGGAAAAGGGACAAGCGTCCGCACCCTCCCCTTCACCATCCGACATATTTCGACATTTGGGAACGATTTACCGTCAAAATAGTTTCATGGCGAAGGAACAAACGCGCCATTGCTCTTTGGTGTATGCGCGGTTAGCAAAAAGGCCATGTCCAGCGGATGCTTCGATAATGTCGTCTAAAACCGGTGCGCCGCGCGGTGCAGCTTCCCGGAAAGACGCGGATAAAAAACCCCCGGCAAGGGGACAGGACGTCAACGGCGCCCTGCGCCGCGCCTATGAATCGACCGTGGACGAAGCGATTCCGCAATCCCTGCTCGACCTGCTCGGCAAGCTCGACTGATTTTCAGCGCCGATAGCGCGCGTCAAAATCGCTTTGGAACGCCGCAAAGCGCCCCGCGGCGATCGCATCGCGCATCTGCTGCATCAGATCCTGGTAAAAATGCAGATTATGCTGCGTCATCAGCATCGCGCCGAGCATCTCGCCCGAACGGACGAGATGGTGCAGATAGGCGCGCGACCAGGTCGTGCATACCGGACAACCACATGACGCGTCGAGCGGTGCCGGATCTTCTGCAAACTTCGCGTTGCGAATGTTGACGGGACCGTCCCGGGTAAAGGCCTGACCATTGCGCCCCGAGCGCGTCGGCAGCACGCAATCGAACATGTCCACCCCGCGCGCAACCGCGCCGACGAGGTCGTCGGGTTTGCCCACGCCCATCAGATAGCGCGGCTTGTCGGCTGGAAGCTGGCCCGGCGCAAAGTCGAGAACGCCGAACATCGCCTCCTGACCCTCGCCGACGGCCAGTCCGCCGATCGCGTAGCCGTCGAAGCCGATGTCGGTGAGCGCGGCGGCCGATCGCGCGCGCAATTTTTCGTCGAGCGAGCCCTGCTGGATGCCGAACAGCGCCGAACGCGAAGCATGCTCCTCACCGGCATCGAAGCCCGCGCGACTGCGTGCCGCCCAGCGCATCGAGCGTTCCATGCTCGCCTCGGCGCGTTTGGCATCGACGCCGTTCGGCGGGCATTCGTCGAACGCCATCACGATGTCGCTGCCGAGCAGCCGCTGGATTTCCATCGAGCGTTCGGGGGTGAGCATGTGCCGCGAGCCGTCGAGGTGGCTCCTGAACGCGACGCCTTCCTCGCTCTGCCTGGTGAGCGCCGACAGGCTCATCACCTGATAGCCGCCGCTGTCGGTGAGGATCGGCCGGTCCCAGCCCATGAATTTGTGCAGGCCCCCGAGCCGCGCCATCCGCTCGGCGGTCGGGCGCAGCATCAGGTGATAGGTGTTGCCCAGAATGATGTCGGCGCCGGCCCCGCGCACCTCGGCCGGGCGCATCGCCTTCACCGTCGCCGCGGTGCCCACGGGCATGAAGGCGGGGGTACGGATTTCGCCGCGCTGCATCGCGATCACACCCGTGCGCGCGGCGCCGTCGGTCGCGGCGATCTGAAAGGTGAATCTGTGGGTCATGGCGCGCGCCTATGGAGGGGACGGGCGCGAAAGTCGAGCGGCGGCCTAGGCGCGCGCCTCTTCGCTCGACGGCTCTTCCTCGGCCGCCCTGACCTTTTCCTTCGGCTTTTCCTTCTCGAATATCTTGATCAGCTCGCGCTTCTTCGCGTCCGTCAGCTCCTTTTCGGCCGCGGGGAACATCTCTTCCTCTTCTTCGTCGATATGGTGGAGGTAGCGATCCTTCATCGCCCGGAATCGCGTCAGCCAGCCCGTCGACGAAAAATCCATTTCATAAAGCTCGGTCAGGAAATCCTCGATCTCCTTGTGTTCGGCAACGCTGTGCTGCGCGTCGTCACGCAAATCGGGGTTGGCGAGCATCGTCGCATAGAGCGACATTTCCTCCGACGCCGCATGCGCAGTCACTTCGACCCGGAATGCTTCGAACAGATAGCGGCGCTCGTCGCTGTCGCCGTGCGTCGCATCGATGCGGCCCAGCAATTCGCGGTGGCGATCGTGGTCGGCCTTCAGCCGTGCGAAGATCTTGGTCTCGGTCATTTCGGTCTCCGTCCGTTTGGGGTCGAAGACAGAACGGGTCGGCGCGGGGTGTGGTTCCCCTCGCCCGCATTCGCCCGCGATGGCATGTCCATCAAACAAATTCTTTAGCTGGTTCCCGCACAGGAGCGCCATGCCCGCGAGGGGTTGCGATAGCGCAAATGTTTAGGTCAGAAGCAAAGACGAAATATTAGAGGTGGTTATGGCGCACACACCGATCCGGCGCCTTGCCCTCGCAACTTTCGCTCATCCCGCCGCGTTAACCTTCCATCGAAGCCAATTGTTAATATCGGCCTCGCGATGGGTGCGCACATGGCAATGACCGTATATCTGAACGACAATCCGCGATCGCCCGGAAAGGGACGCGCGTCGCGCCGGCAATTGCGGCTTCCCCTGCACGGATCGAAGGCGGCGAGCGGCGAAATCGAGGGGCTGGTCCATAATATCTCGGCCACCGGGATGCTCGTCGAAAGCGGCGCGCCGCTCGAAGTCGGCGAGGTAATCGAGGTCAATCTGCCGCACAGCGGCAAGACCGCGACAAAAATCATCTGGACCAGCGGCCGCCTGGCGGGATGCCAGTTCGAAATGCCCATCTCGTCCGCAACGCTGAGCGCCGCCCAGCTACGCGGCGTCGTCGGGCCCGACGCGCACGCGACCGAAGACCAGCCTGCTCCGGCGGCGGAAAGTTTCGGCGTCCGCCTTCAGAGACTGCGCGCCGCCCGCGAATTGACCCAAGGCCAGCTTGCGATCACGCTGGGGGTCAGCGAACCGTCGATCTCGGCGTGGGAACTCGACAAGGCGCGCCCCAAGGCCGGCCGCATGGAGGCGCTTTCGGTGGCGCTTGGCGTCGAAATCTCCGAGTTGCTCGGCATCGACGAAAGCGAAAATCTGAACGAGCTGGTCGCCAAGGCCAAGGCGCAAATCGCCAGCGCCGCGGGCGTCGATCCGGCGAGGATCAAGTTCACGATCGAGATATAACCGGCGATTGAGCTGAGCAGAAACAGAAAACCCGCGAAAATCCGCGACATTCGCTCGCTTCATCAAACATTCCTTAACTCGGAGGCCCTAAGAGGGCCCGAGCAGAAGAGGGTGACAAACGATGAAGAAGGTTCGGCTCCTTGGCGCGATCGCATTCGTTTCGACGGTTTTCGCCGGTACCGCAGCAATGGCCGCCGAAAGCGGCAAGGCCGCGTTCGACGTCCGCGTAACCGTTCCCGAATATTGCGAGATCAACGCGTCGACCTTGCTGACCTCCGAAGGCGATGGCTTCGCCAGCGGATCGGTCTTTGAAAGCTGCAACACGCAGGAAGGCTTTCAGGTCATCGCCTCGCACCGCCCGCTCGAAGCCAATGAAGCCGTCGCGTTCAACTATGCCGGCGAATCGACCTATCTGCGCGAAGACGGCTGGAGTCAGGTCGCCAACCGCACGGGCGCGAAGTTTGGCATGCGGCCGATCAGCGTTCGTTACAGCGCGCTGACCGCGCCGCTGGCGATCAACCTCACCATCACCACCATCTGAGCCGGCGCGTGCCGGTTCGGCCCCCGCTTCGCCCGTGCGAAGCGGCCGCCTTACATCGGCGTGACGGTCACCGTGATGCGGTCGCGATAATTGCCCGCATGCATCGTCGGATCGGGATCGACCATGACCGTCACCGGATGCACATTACCCGTCGAGCCCGTATGGCTGGCGACCTGAATCCGGTCACCGCCGCCGCGCAGGTTCATCGGCCGGCCCGACACCGTCATTCGATAGGGGATCTCCTCGGGACCGTCGACGCGGCGCAGCGCGCCGGAATTCTGCGACTCAAGGTCCATCTGATAACCCGCGGTGCTCAGCACGCGGATGGCGAAGGGTGGCGACGTCGACACGGCGGTCGGCGACAGCGTGCCCATTTCGACGCTCGCCGATCCGCGCGCGCCGGCGCCGGCGAAACGAATGCGCGCGACCGCGGGGATGGTCAGGCTGAGCTGCGTTCGCTGAGTCCCCAACGCGCCTTGCCCGGTCCGGTCTGACAGGAAAAACTCGAGGGCCTGATCATAGGTGCCCGATTCAAAGCCCCAGCCGAGTTTCATGCGGACATCATAGGGGATCGAGATTTCGCCGCCGACGGGGATGATGATATCGACCGCGGACCGCTCGCTCGTGCGCGCAGCATCGCTGTTATTGACCTTCACGCTGCCGTTCGGCCCGAACAGCTCATAGTCCGGGAAATCGACATCGGACGCGGCAATGTCGCGGCCCACGGCAAGACGCAATTCGCAGACCGTGTCGCCATCGTTGCGGAGCCGTACATAGAAGCGCTCGTTGAGCCGGCCGTCGTCGAAACCGCCCGACGGCGCGAGCGTGACCGAATTGCCGCCCGCGACGAAGCTCGGCTGGCATTCCGCCTGCGCCGCGGTAGCAAAGCTCGCCGCGATCAGCGCAACGGGCGTCCCAACGATTGCGCGCATCATCCTCACTCCTGTCACTCCTTCGCCGACGGCGTGATCGCGATCTCGCCCAATTGATACAGCGGCTGGCTGTCCGCCGGCACTTCGATCGCATAGCTGCCCGCCGGTTCGGTCAGGCGCACCTGGTAGGTCTTGCCGGGGCGCAGCCCCATGATAGCAAACCGGCCCACCGAATTGGTAAAGAACGGCTGGCTTTTGAATTGATCGTCGTCGGTCGACGAAATCGACCCCGCGATCAGCGACGCCGGCGCGCCGTCGATTTTCAGGACGCCATATGCGGTCACATTGGCGTCGCTGCCGACGGTAATATTGTAACCGCTGCGATACGGCGGCTCGACGGTATCGATCCCGGTTCCGATGTCATAGCCGACGGGGCCGTTGATCAGGTCATAGATCACATTCTGCCGCGTATAGGATTGCAGGCGTGAGCCCAGCGCGGGGCCGAGCGTTCCGCTGAGCGCATCGAAGCGCTTGTCCTGGATCGACCGGCCGAGCACCACCTGGCCCGGATCGGCACTTTCGTGGGGCTTGGCGATCACGAAACTGTCGTTGATCGGCCGCCCGATCGCAACATCGCCGCCGGCAAAGGCGATCGACGTACCGAGCTGGAGCCGCGCCTGCTGGCGCTCGTCTATCTGATCAAAGCCCGGTCCGCCGGTAGTGACCGACCCGCGCGCATAGAAACGGTTGCCGACATAGTTGGCGATCGCATCGATCGTCGCATCATTCTTCGACCGGCGAACGCCCACGTCATAGCCGAACGCACCGGCCCGATCCTCGAAGCTGCGCGTCACGAAGGCGCGCGCCGTCTCGCGCCGGCTGTTGTAATTGGCTTCGGCGCGGGTGCGGCGACCGAGCGGGACGGTCAGGCCGAGCCGGACGCCGAAGCGGTCCTCGTTCAGGCCCTTGCCATATTCGACGCCCGCCGTGACGCGGAATCGCCGGGTACGGTAGATGACATCGGCATAGACGCTGTGCGTGCTGTTGAAGCCCGGCCGATGGAACCAGTTGGCCCCGGCAACAAGCGTCGTGCGTTCGCCGAGGCTCTGCGAATAGTTGGCCGTGATGTTCAGCGTTTCGAACCGGTCGCCCGCGATGGCGTCGGTCAGCGTCTGGAAGTCTTCGCTGCGATAATCGGCGCTGATCGAAAATTGCCGGCCGCGCGTTCCCGTCCCGACCAGCAGGCTGTATGCGCCGCGCAGCGAATAGCCGAAATCGTCGCCGGTGCTGATCGCGCCCGAAAACTCGATCCGGCCGGGCATGTTCTTGGGCGACACGATGACTTCGGCGCCGGCCACCTGCACGTCCTCCGACAGTTGCAGCGCGCCGCCGAGCAGCAGGCGGTTGGTCATGCCGCGGCGGTAGAAGCCCGAAAAGGCAGGCAGTCCGCCATATTTCGGCGACGCCTCGAACGCTTTCGCGACGAAGCCGACGCCTGCACTATATTCCTCTTCGCCCGATCCCAGGTCGACGGGATCGAAAAAGGGATCGAACGAGGCGAGTTGCCGCCGCCCGGTCACGTCGGTGACGAACAGCTGGGCGTTGCGGCCGCCATATTGGGCGGTCAGTTGCGACAGGTCATAGGGACCGGCAGCGAGCTGCAAGGTTTGCACCTGCTGGCCGTCGACGATCACCTCGACCGTCGCATCGCGGTCGAGCAAAATCTGCTGGCTGCCCAATTGGGTCACGGGCCCGACGCCCGAAAACACGCGGCGGCCCTTTTCGACCGCGACGCCGCCCAGCAATGCGCCGGAGATGACGGGGATCCCCGACAATTGCAGGTCGCCCGCGCTCCAGCGGCGAAGCTTGTCCACCTCGTCATAGACCGCGCGCGCCGAGCGGCGATAAAGGCCGCTCCCACCACCGGTGATCGTCTTGTCATATCCGCCGTCGAACTCGACCACGACGCCCTTGAAGCGCGCAGCACCGAACACCAGAATGCCGGGATCCTCGAACGTTTCGAAATCCTCGAGGCGAAAATCGCCGACGAGGTTCAGATAGGCGCTGAAATCCTCGGGCTGCCGGGTCACCGGAACGCGGCTCTCGGTGATCACGGGACCCAGCGTCTGTATCGCCGCAAGATCGGGATCGATCCGCTCGACCGAAACCTCGAGCAGCGACGCATTGTAGCGCAAGAAGATGCCGGCCGCTTCCAGCTCTTCGGTGGAGAGGAAAGGCGACGCTGCAAAGCTGGTCGCAAGCGATTCGGCGCCCCCGGGCGTCAGAAAGGGAGTCAGCCGTTCGAGCAGCGACGCACGGTCGAAGCGGATCTGGCCGTCGGGCGTCACTTCGGCGACGACGTCGCCGCTTAATTGTCCGTTGCGGATGAGCGGCAGCTGCAATTGGGTCCAGCGCTGGGCGAGCGCCGCCGCGGGAGGCGACGCGGGCCCCTGATCCTGCATCGCAGCATGGGCATGGGGCGACTGAAGCGCGACCAACGCCAATGTGATGCGTGAACAATAGCGTATCAACTGAACCCCCCTGAACTGCCCCGCGTCGTCCCCGCTATCCCCCGAGCGTGACGCTGACGCCCTCCTCGCGAAGCGGTTCATCGATCGGAACGAAGAAGATGCGCGCCCCTCCCGGCGGAACTAGGCCGAAACCGATCGCGTCGCTCATCCGGCTCGGCGTGCGCGATTCGGAAAAGGGCGTGCCGTCCTGGCGCGTGGCCGTGATCGCCCAGCCGGTGCGCCCGGCCGCGAAATAGCGTGTACCGCGGTTCTCGATACGAACCTCGATACCGCGTTCGGTGACCGTCTTCGGCTTCTGCTGCTCGACCGGCAGCCGCTCGTCGGGCGGCACGACCGTTTCGCGAACCAGCGCCTTGGCGGTGGTGACGACAGGATCGGGCTTGCTGCCTTCGGGCACGACATTGACGAGCACGTTGAAGCGCATCACGACCTGGATCCGCGAAACCGTCGAATCGAGTTCGACCGGAATCTGGCTGACCGCGGCATAATAGATTTCGGATTTGGCGAGCGGTTCGCTCGGCAGATACTGAATCCGGAAAACCTGCTGCGCGTTGGGTCCGATCACGACCTGCGGTGGAAAGACGACGAATTTGTCGTCGGCCGGGGTGAGCGTCAACTCGCCCGCCTCGTTCACATCGCCGCGGAACATGCGCAGTTCGACCGGCAGGGTGCGGTCTTCCGAATTGGTGACTTCGATCCGCGCGGTCGATCCGCGGCCCGCGGGCGTCATTTCGACCGTCATCGGCGTGACGCGCGCAGCCTCCGCGGGATCTGCGCTCAGCGCCAAGGTTGCGGCGGCCAGCGCCAGCATCAAAGATTTGCGAAACAATGTCAGTCCCCCCCGGGCCTGCAGAATAATGTCGCACCTGCTGAAAGGGGGAGCCTTGAGCCCCCCCTCCCATAGGTTTGACGGATCCTGTCAGATCGTCGTCACGGTGACCGTGACGGTATCCTGATATTCACCGGCCAGCGGACGGGCGTCGGTGTTTTCGTTGGCACGGACACGCGCGCGCAGTTCGACTTGGCGATGGATCGCGCCGCGGGTGGTGTTCTGGCCGAACGAACCATTGGCCGAGCTATGGCCCGGGCTGCTGGTGCTGTTGTTGAGATAGTTCAGCGCATAGACCGAATAGTTGATCGTGTCCTTGAAGCCGGCGTCATCGCCCGCCTGCAGCGTGCGCGTCGTGTTCTTGAGAACGCCGAGATCGGCGTCGACCAGCATGCGGTTGCTTTCGTTGCAGCTGACCCAGAACTTGTTGGTGTCTTCATCGGACGTGTTGCTGATGAACAGCGCGTTCGAACCGGCGGTCGTGTCGATCGACAGCGTGCCGAGGTCGACATCGCCGATGCCTTCCATCGTGCAGGTTTCGGCGACGTTCGCGTTGATGTCGAACGATTCCGAATCCGAGTCGGCAGCGAAAGCGGGCGTCGCGGCGAGCATGGCGCCGAGCGAAGCGATAAGCAGTTTGTTCATGGAATTAAGATCCTTCTGGCAACCGCAGCGTGCGGAATTTTATATGAAAACAGGGGAAGGATGGTGCCCTTCCCCTGCAGTCAGGATCAGATCGTCGTGACGGTGACGGTCACGGTATCCTTGTAGGTGCCGGCCAGCGGACGGGCATCGAGGTTGCCGAGCAGGGTCACGGCAGCGCCCATGTCGATCTTGCGATGGATCGCGCCGCGGCTCTGGTTCTGGAACAGCGGGCCGGTCAGGCTGTTGTAGGCCGGCTGGGTGAAGCCGTTGCGATAGTTCAGGGCCGCGACCGAATAGTTGATCGTGTCCTTGAAGCCCGCATCGTCGCCCGACTGCAGGGTGCGGGTCTGGTTCTTGAGCTTGCCGAGCGTCGGAACGATCGACATGCGGTTGCTCTCGTTGCAGCTCAGCCAGAATTCGCCGGCATTGTCGGCCGACGCACCGTTCAGGAACAGCGCGGTGCTGCCGGCGTTGGTGTTGATCGACAGCGTACCGAGTTCGATGTCGTTGATGCCTTCCATCGTGCAGGTTTCGGCAACGCTCGCATTGATGTCGAACGATTCCGAATCCGAGTCCGCCGCGAAAGCGGGCGTCGAAAGCATGGCCGAAAGCGCGGCCACAGCAAAAAGCTTCTTCATGTAAAAATTCCCCTCATTCAGACTGGTCGTGTCATCTAAGCGAGCAGCACCGGCGATGGCGCATTCTCCCGCTTCCCCAACCACCGAGGAGGCCATTCCAGCCTGCGACTCGCCCTCAGCAGTTAACAACTGATTAAACAAGCAATCGCTTGGCGCAACCGTTTATGATTGGTTAAGGCGTTAATAGAACGCAGAAAAGCGTGATTTACGGATCGATCAGCCAGCTTCGCTGGCTAAATTGAAAGTTTATTTCATCAATCTAAATTGACTCGTGATTGGTAGAAATCTCTTTGATTCTATAAACTTGGAACGCTACGCACTTGGAAGGGGCCGTACAGTTTCTGTCCACCGGATATGGTGCGTGCCCGCCGGCGATCTGCTTCCTGAAAATGGCTGATTCGCCCCGACTGTATCGAAATCGAACAGCGGGATCGGGCTTCGTTACCGACTGATCGAGCGCTGCAAATCTAAAGAAAAACCTTTCTGTAACAGATATTTATATTAGCCCATGGAGATCGCATGGCGGGGGCGCCACGATTCCCGGTTCCACCGCTGCCAAAGGCGGATGGCAGATAGATCGCTGCCCGCGCCTTGGGATTCCGACCTTTCGTCGCGGTGCAGGCTCTATACAATATAAGCTTGGTTCGGCGCTCGCCGTCCGGGCACCCGCCATTGCCGCCCCCGGGCGAGGGGACGAGGCATCGGAAGCATCGCCGTTCGAAAGCGCTTGACCCTCACGCTGCGTCATCCCCGATAGGCGATCCGGTGATGAGGAGAAGAGCAGTGCGAACGGTTCGACAGGTCGCGAAGGCCGCAAGGATCAGCGTCCGGACGCTGCATCATTATGATGCGGTTGGCCTGCTGAGCCCGGTCACGTCGGCGCCAATGGTTATCGCTGGTACGGCAGGGAAGAGCTGCTGCGGCTGCAGCAGATTCTTTTCTATCGCGAGCTCGGCATGCCGCTCGCCGAAATCTATGCCGACCGATCGCTCTGACCGGGCAACAGCAGGCTCGCATCGCCATAGCTGTAGAAGCGATATTCGCTCTCGACGGCATGCGCATATGCGGCCTGCATCGTGTCCAGCCCCATCAGCGCGCTCACCAGCATGAACAGCGTCGAGCGCGGCAGGTGGAAATTGGTCATCAGCCCGTCGATCGCCTTGAAGCGATAGCCCGGAGTGATGAAGATTGCGGTGTCGCCCGCAAAGGGCATGATCGTGCCGTCGTCCTGCGCCGCGCTTTCGAGCAGGCGCAGGCTCGTCGTCCCGACCGCTATGACGCGACCGCCAGCTGCGCGCACGGCGTTGAGCCGCGCAGCGGTACCCGCCTCGATCCGGCCCCATTCGGCGTGCATGACATGGTCTTCGGTGTCATCGGCCTTTACCGGCAGAAAGGTGCCCGCACCGACGTGCAGCGTCAGCGTCTCGGTCGCGATCCCCGCCGCCGCGATCGCGTCGAGCAGCTTCGGCGTGAAATGCAGCGCCGCGGTCGGCGCGGCAACCGCACCGTCTTCGCGCGCAAACATCGTCTGATAGTCGCTGCGGTCGTCGTCGTCGGTGGCACGTTTGCCCGCGATATAGGGCGGCAGCGGCATCGTGCCCGCGCGTTCGAGCAACAGCTCGACGGGCTCGTCGCCGGCAAAGGCGAGGACGAAGCTGCCGTCGGGAAGCCGCTCCTCGGCGAGCGCCGTGACCCCCGCGCCGAAATCGACGCTCTCGCCGACGCGCAGCCGCTTGGCGTTGCGGATAAATGCCTGCCAGCGGCGCAGGTCGATGCGTTTGTGCAGCGTGGCGCCGATCTTTGCCCCCGGCGCGCTCTGCGCGCCATCATGTCGAACGCCGCGCCGCCCTTCGAGCTGCGCCGGAATCACACGCGTGTCATTGAAGACGAGGCAGTCGCCCGGACGCAGCCATTTGGGGAGGTCGGCTACACCGGCGTCGATCGTCTCGCCGCCATCGACGACGAGCATCCGCGCCGCATCGCGCGGGCGTGCCGGCCGCAGCGCGATACGCGCACCCGGCAATTCGAAATCGAAGGCGTCGACGCGCATGAGGGATCGCGCGTCCGGGCGCTTACTGCTTGATCGGGGCGTTGAGCTCGTCGACCGTCACGGTGGGCACCACGGCTGGTGCGGGCACCGTTTCGGTCAGCATCGACGCCGGCGGCACCGGCTTGTTGTCGGCGGCGACCGACACCTGGACCATGCGCGACATCACCTCGGGCGGTTCGCCCTTATGAACCGCGTCGACATATTGCATCCCCGAGATCACGCGGCCGAAGGCGGTGTAGCGGCGGTCGAGCGAGAAACGCGGCTGGAGCATGATGAAGAACTGGCTATTCGCGCTATCCTCGCTTTGCGCGCGCGCCATCGACAGGGTGCCGCGCAAATGCGGGGTCGGATTGAATTCGGCCTTGAGGTCGGGAAGCTGCGAGCCGCCCTGCCCCGTTGCCGTCGGATCGCCCGTCTGCGCCATGAAGCCGTCGATCACGCGGTGGAACTTGATCCCGTCGTAAAAGCCCGCGCGCGCGAGTTGCTTGATGCGCTCGACATGGTTCGGCGCAACATTGGGGTAGAGCTGGATCACCACGCGCCCGCCCGTCGAAAGGTCGAGGTTGAGCATATATTCGGGGTTATTGATATATTGGTCGGGCGTCATCGCCGGCACCGCGGGCGCTTCCACGGCGGGCGCCGCTTCGCTCGCTGCGGGCGCGGCCGGGGTTTCCACCGGCGCCGGGGCCGGGGTTTCCACCGGCGGCACCGGCTGGCTTCCTTCGGGGTTCGGCGAGGGCGCGGGCGGCACTTCCTGCGCGACGGCCGCAGCCGCGAGACCGAACGCCATCGCCGTGAGAACCAAGGGGCGGAAGGAAGATTTCATGCTGGATCGGCCTCTGACAACTAAACAGGATTTGCGCCCCGACTGGCGCGCCCT
>CBJKNR010000058.1:0-12703 GCA_966417555.1 uncultured Sphingopyxis sp. | reverse complement strand
CGCTTGACGAGCGCCGCGCGGCGCGAAACCTTCGCTGTCTCGCGGCGACGATCCTGACCCTCTGGGGCATCCGGACGGGGTTGGGGGCCTTCGGGCTGATCGGGTAGTTTGTCGATACACACAGGTTTCATCGTTTTTATCGATGAAACTCAACCAAAGGTTCGATGGGAAATCGCCGCCGCGTCTCGCTATATCGACGGGGCAACAGAAAGGATGCTCCCATGTCCGAGAAAAATGGCAACGCACCCGCCGTCGCCGACGTGCTGAACGCGCTGCTCGCCGACAGCTTCGCGCTGTATCTGAAGACCAAGAATTATCACTGGCACGTCCACGGGCCGCACTTTCGCGAATTGCATCTGCTGTTCGACGAGCAGGCGGCCCAGATTTTCGCGACCACCGACCTGATTGCCGAGCGCGTGCGCAAGAATGGTGCGCCGACGCTGCGCTCGATCGGCGACGTCGGCCGCCGCGCGTCGATCCGCGACGACGACGCCGCGAGGGTCGATGCCGAAACGATGATCCGCAATCTCGCCAGCGATAACAAGACACTGCTCGGCCAGCTCAGGGACGTGAAGGCTGCCGCCGAGGCCGGTGGCGACATCGCGACGAGCGGGCTGGTCGATAGCTGGGCCGACGAAACGCAGCAACGCATCTGGTTCCTCGAGGCGACGCTGGGCTATTGAACGGGCGGGGACGTCAGGGGAGGAGCGCCGCGAGCGCGCGCTCGATCATCCGGGCGGCAGCCTCGGCGCCGAAGCTCGCGGCGTCGAGCGACAGTTCGAGCCACAGCCCGTCGACCATCGCGGTCAGCATGATGGCAAGCGGCGCGGCATCGGCCGCACCGCACGCGAGGAGCAGCTCGCCGAGCCGTTCGCGATAGCCCGCATAGCTCGCGGCGTGAATGTCCGCCATCCGCGCATCGCTCCGCGCCAGCGCCCAGAAGGCGGTCCACGCGCCGAGCAGCTCGGGATCGGTCACCGGCGGCCGGAAGCTCGCGGTGAGATAGGCCGACAGGCGCGCGCGCGGATCGTCGCCCGCCCGCTCGACTGCGCTCGCGAAAATTGCATCCATCCGGTCGCTCGTCGCCTGATAGGTCGCCGCGACCAGATCGTCGATGCCGCTGAAATAGTGGCGCAACAGCCCCGGCGACACCCCGGCCTTCGCGCAAATCGCGCGGACGTTCGTCCCCGCCAGCCCATGTTCGGCGAGCACCGCCGCAGTCGCCTCGATCAGCCCGGTGCGGCGGGCATCAGCGCTTTCACGCGTAAAGGCTTGGCGAGCGGGCTGCATCTTGTTATACGTTTGTATAACAAGGAACGAGCCATGGCAACTGCACCGCTTCAGACATCGAATATCGATCCGCTCGACGGCTGGTCGCTTCCGGCATGGACCTATAGCGATCCCGAGTTCCATGCCGTGGAAATGGAACGGATATTCCGCCCGAGCTGGCAGGTCGTGTGCCACGACAGCGATATTCCGGACGTCGGCGACTGGCACAGCATCGACTATTGCGGCGAGAGCGTGATCCTCGTCCGCGGCACCGATCGCAATGTCCGCGCCTTCACCAACGTCTGCCGCCACCGCGGTTCGCGCCTCGTCGACGGGGCGGCCGGCTGCGCGAAGAAGCTTGTCTGCCCCTATCATGCCTGGACCTACGAACTCGACGGCCGGCTGACCGGCGTGCCCGATTCGGCGAGCTATCCGATGCTCGACAAGGGCAAGGCGGGGCTCGTTCCCGTCGGGCTCGAACAATGGCGCGGTTTCTGGTTCGTCCGGCTCGAGGATGACGGCGGGCCGTCGGTGGCGTCGATGATGGCGCCCTATGAGGCGATGATCGAACCCTATCGCTTCGAGGAGCTCGGCGCGCTCGGCCGCGTCACGCTGCGCCCGCGCGAGGTGAACTGGAAGAATGTCGGCGACAATTATTCGGACGGCCTCCACATCCCCGTCGCGCATCCGGGCCTCACACGGCTGTTCGGCAAAAGCTATGGCGTCGAGGCCGAGGACAATGTCGACCGCATGTGGGGCGACCTGATCGACCGGCCGTCAGCCAACTGGTCGGAGCGGATGTACCAGCGGCTGCTGCCGCCGGTCCCGCATCTGCCCGAAGCCAACCAGCGCCACTGGCTCTATTTCAAGCTCTGGCCGAACGTCGCTTTCGACATCTATCCCGACCAGATCGATTTCATGCAGTGGCTGCCGACCGGGCCGACGACGTGCCTGATCCGGGAGATTTCCTATGTCCTTCCCGACGAGCGCCGCGAAATGAAGGCGGCGCGCTATCTGAACTGGCGCATCAACCGCCAGGTCAATGCCGAGGACACCGAACTGATCACGCGCGTCCAGACGGGCATGCAGTCGAAGAGCTTCTCGATGGGGCCGCTCAGCGACAAGGAGGTCTGCCTCAGGCATTTCTGCTCGCGGATGCGCGACCTGATCCCCGAAGCGCGGCAGGAGCATGCGCCGCCGCCGGGGTGGAGCCGCTAGTCCAACGCGCGGAAGGAGGGGAGAAAGATGAGCGATCCGGTCATCATCGTCGGTGGCGGCCCCGCCGGAATGGTCGCGGGCCTGCTGCTCGCGCGTGCCGGCGTACCGGTCACCGTGCTCGAAAAGCACGCCGATTTCCTCCGCGATTTCCGCGGCGACACCGTGCATCCCTCGACGCTCGAACTGTTCCACGAGATCGGGCTGCTCGAGGAATTGCTCAAGGAGCCGCACGCCGCGATCGACACGATGACGCTCGACCTGCTCGGGCAGCAATATACGATCGCGACGATGAAGCATCTTCCCGTCGCGGCGCGCTTCGTCGCGATGATGCCGCAGTGGGATCTGCTCGATTTCATCGCCGGGCAGGGCCGGAAATACCCGACCTTCGACCTTCGCATGTCAACCGAGGCAACCGGGCTCACCTATGATGCCGCGAACCGCGTCAGCGGCGTGACGCTGGCGGGCGGCGAGACATTGCCCGCGCGGCTGGTCATCGCGGCCGACGGACGCCGCTCGGTGCTGCGCGACGCCGCGCAGCTGCCGCTCGAGGATCTCGGCGCGCCGATGGATGTGCTCTGGTTCCGCATTCCCGTCCCCGCCGGCATGGACATGTCGGAGGTCGCGCTCGGCACCATCGACAGGGGCGGCATGGTCGTCGCGATCCCGCGCGGCGATTATTGGCAATGCGCACAGATCATCGAAAAGGGCGGCTTCGCGCCGATCGAGGCGCAGGGCATCGCTGCCTTCCGCGATCGGATCGTCGAGATCGCGCCGGGCCTCGCCGCCGGGATCGATGCGATCCAAAGCTTCGACGACGTAAAATTGCTCTCGGTCGCGCTCGACCGGCTGACGCGCTGGTCGCGCCCGGGCCTGCTCGCGATCGGCGACGCGGCGCATGCGATGTCGCCCGTCGGCGGGGTCGGGATCAACCTCGCGGTGCAGGATGCGGTTGCCGCCGCGAACATTCTCGCCGTGCCGCTCGCCGCCGGCGCCGACCCCGATCCGCTGCTCGCACGCATACAGGAGCGCCGCTGGCAACCGACGACGCGGATGCAGGCGATCCAGCGGTTCGCGCACCAGCGCGTCATCGAACCGATGCTGCGCGGCGAGATTACCCGCGTGCCCTTTGCGGTGCGCCTCCTCGACGCCATCCCGCTGCTCCGCCGTATCCCGGGCCGCGTTCTCGGCCTCGGCTTCGGCCGCCAGCATGTCCAGTCCCCGCTTGCGAAAGAATTTCGATGACCAAAGCCTATGACGCGCTGATTATCGGCGCCGGCCACAACGGCCTCGTCTGCGCCTTTTACCTCGCGAAGGCGGGGCTGAAGGTATGCATCGTCGAGGCGCGCGACGTCGTCGGCGGCGCCGCGGTGAACGAGGAATTCGCGCCGGGCTTCCGCAATTCGGTCGCGAGCTACACGGTCAGCCTGCTCCAGCCCAAGGTCATCGCCGACATGAAGCTCGCCGATCATGGCTATCGCGTGATCGAGCGGCCGATCAGCAATTTCCTGCCGCAGGACGCCAACGATTCTGGGGCAGGCTACCTCAAGGTCGGCGGCGGGCTCGAACGCACGCAGGCCGAGTTCCGCAAGTTCAGCAATCGCGATGCCGAGGTGCTGCCGCAATATTATGACGCGCTCGAAAATGTCGCTGAACTACTCCGCGACCTCGCGCTGCGCGTGCCGCCCAATGTCGGCGAGGGACTGCGCACCCTGCTCGACGGCGCACGGCAGGGGCGGCGTTTCGCGACGCTCAGCCTCGAACAGCAGCGCGATGTGCTCGACCTTTTCACCAAGTCGGCGCGCACGATGCTGGACAGCTGGTTCGAAAGCGAGGCGGTCAAGGCCGCCTTCGGCTTCGACGCGGTTGTCGGCAATTACGCCAGCCCCGACACGCCGGGCAGCGCCTATGTCCTCCTCCATCACGTCTTCGGCGAGGTGAACGGCAAGAAGGGCGCGTGGGGTCACAGCGTCGGCGGCATGGGCCGGATCACCGAGATCATGGCGAAGGTCTGCCGCGACATGGGCGTCGAGATCAGCCTCGAAAGCCCGGTTGCGAAGGTGCTCGTCGATGGCGGCAAGGCGGTCGGGGTAAAACTCGTGGGCGGCGAGGAAATTGCGGCGGCGCGCGTGATCGCGAACGTCGGACCGAAACTGCTCTACGAACGGCTGATGGACGCGGCCGACTTGCCGCAGGACTTCCAGCGCCGGATCAGGGGCTTCAAGGCCGGTAGCGGCACTTTCCGCATGAATGTCGCCTTGTCGGAGCTGCCGAAGTTCACCTGCCTTCCCGAACCGGGCGAGCATCACCAGTCGGGGATCATCCTCGCGCCGACGCTCGACTATATGGACCGCGCCTTTCTCGACGCGAAGCAATTCGGCTGGTCGAAGGCGCCGATCGTCGAGATGCTGATCCCCTCGACCGTGGACGACAGCCTCGCTCCCCCGGGCGCTCATGTCGCGAGCCTCTTCTGCCAGCAGTTCGCGCCCGAGCTTCCCGACGGCCGCGACTGGGACGACGAGGAGGAAGCGGCGGCCGACTGCATCATCGACACGGTCGAAAGACATGCCCCCGGCTTCCGCGCGAGCATCGTCGGCCAGACGCGCCTTTCGCCCAAGGGGCTCGAACGCAAGTTCGGGCTCGTCGGCGGCGACATCATGCACGGCAATATGAGCCTCGACCAGCTGTGGGCCGCGCGGCCGGTGCTGGGCAACGGCGGCTATCGCGGGCCGGTGAAGGGGCTCTATATGTGCGGTGCCGGGACGCATCCGGGCGGCGGCGTCACCGGAGCACCGGGACATAACGCCGCGCAGGTGATCCTGCGCGACCGGGGCCTATTCGCTCCGCGCTGGCGCTGACAATCGCGTCCAGACGTAGAGTGGCAGGCCCGCGGCCATCAGGATCAGGCTCATCGCGCTGACGCCGATTCCGGCACCCCACAGCGTCCAGATCGCATAGGCGAGCCCCGCGAGCGCGACCGGGATTGCGACGCGCAGCCGCAACGCCGCCGCGGCGCAGGCGAGGTAGAGCCACAAGGTCACCGAGGTCGAGAGCACGGCCATGAAGGTGAACATCTCGGCGGTCGACTTGCTGTTGTTCAGGATCACGCAGACGGTCGCGATGGCGCTCGACAGCAGCAACGCCGCGGCGGGCGTGCCGTGGCGGTTCGTCCTGGCGAACCAGGCGGGAAGCAGCCCCTGATCAGCGAGCCGCGCGGGCTGTTCGGCCTGGATCAGCGTCCAGCCGTTGAGCGCGCCGAGCGCGCTCACCGCGGCAAAGGCGGCGATCCACACCGCCGGGCCGTGCCCCCAATAGGTTTCGGCGAAGAGCGCGAAGGGCGCCTCCGATGTCGCGACGGTGGCGGCGGGAAGCATCAGGGCGATCGCCGAACAGACGATCAGGTAGAGCAGGCCGGTCGCGAGCGTGCCGATGATCGTCGCGCGCGGAATGGTGACTGTCGGGTTTGCCACCTTGTCGGCGGCGACGCTCGCCGATTCGAAACCGAGCAGCGCCCATAAGGTCAGGATCGCCGAACCACTGACCGCAGTCAGCGAAAGCCCTTCGGCGGGGAAGGGGGTGATCGCCACGGGCTCGCCGCGCCCGAAGGCGATGGGAATCAGGACGACGACGGTGACGAGGGGGATCAGCTTGATCGCGAGCGTGACGATCTGGAAGCGCCCCGCCGCGCGCGCGCCGCGCCAGTTGATCGCGGTGACCAGCCAGATCAGCGCGATCGTCGAGGTCGCCATATGATCGCCGATCGCGGGAACGAAAATGCCGAGGAAGGAAACGCTCGCGACCGCGAGCGTCACATTGGCGGTCCACACCGACACCCAATAGGCCCAGCCGATCATGAAGCTGGGAACCCGTCCGAAGGCGCGTTCGACGAAGGCGGTCGGGCCGCTCGCCTCGGGGAATGCGACGGTGAGCCGCGCTATGACGAAGGCGAGCGCAAGCGCCCCCGCGATCGTGATCGTCCAGCCCGCAACGCCGTTCCAGCCGAACGGCGCGAGGCTGGCGGGGAGGAGGAACACGCCCGATCCGATCATATTGCCCATGACGAGCGCGATGCACATCGAAAGGCCGAGCTTGCGGCCCGGCCTTTCGCTGCCGGTCGGGAAATCGGTCACCCGGTCAGAATTCCTTGCTGACCTTGATCCCGATCAGACGCGGGCGAACGACCGTGTCATAGAAGACGCCGCCATTGGCGGTGATTCCGTCGGGATCGCCGCACGTGGTCTCGAGGCACTGGACGCCGGCGTTGATGGTGCCGTTGCTGTCGAACAGGTTCGTCGCAAAGACCTCGGCCTTCCAGCTTTCGCCCTTCACCCCGACGCTGACGTCGGCGGTCGTATAGGCGCCGAACATGCCCTTGATGCGGTTTTCCTGCGTGCGAAGGTCGCTGCGCCTTTTGCCGATATGGTTGACCGCGAACTGGACATGCGCACCGAGGTCGCCGAGCGGGAATTCGTAGCGCGCGACGATATTGCCCTTGAATTTCGGCGTCACGGGCAGGCTGGTCCCCTTTGGCGCCAGCGTTGCGTTGACTTCGCTGTCGTCGTCGATCGCGCCGCTTCCGTCGAGGTCGGCATCGATCGTGCAATCGAACTCGGGATTGGCGATCGCGCAGAAATCGCGGCGGATTTCGGCGTCGTTATAACTCATGCCCGCGTTGATCGAGAAGCCGTCCTGCCGATAGCCGAGGTCGAGTTCGATCCCGCGAATGCGCGCGACGCCCGCATTGCGGATTTCGCTGAGCCCGTTGAGCCCGAGGAAGGAGAGCTGGATATCGTTCCAGTCCTGCTGATAGATGGCGCCGTTGAAGCGCACCGGGCCCCAGCTCGTCTTCCAGCCCACTTCATAATTGTCGAGCGTGTCCGACCCATAGGGCGGCAGCGATCCGCGCCGGTTGATGCCGCCGGGGCGGAAGCCGCGCGACCAGGTCGCATAGACGAGCGCATCGTCGCTGAACTTGTAAGTGAGGTTCAGCTTGTGGATGAAGTCGGTCTTCTTCGTCCTTTTGTCGAGGTTGGTACAGGGCGATCCGTCGACCACCGCGGGTCCCTGGCACGCATAGACCGGATTGCTGCTGAATCCCGGATTGTTGTAGCCGAAGAAGCCGACGAGGCTGTTGTCATATTTATAGACGCGGCCACCGCCGGTCAGCGTGAGCTTGTCGGTGATGTCGAAGCTCAGCTCGCCGAAGGCGGCATAGTCGCGGTCGACGCGGATTTGCTTGGTCAGCCAGATATTGTCGACGGTGCCCGGAACCTGCAGGTCGTCGGACAGGTCGTCGATGATATAGTGCTGCTCGATATTATGCTTCTGCCGCTGCCAGAAGAGGCCGCCGATGAAGCGGATCCGCGCATCGGCCGGGGATGCGACGCGCGCCTCGAAGAAGTTGCGCCGATAACGGTCGATACCCCGGATATACTGGTTCGGGCTGATCTGGTCGCCAGCATTGTCATAGAGATAGACCGCCGACCCGGCGAGCGCGTCGTAGAAATAGGCATAGTCCGAATAGTCGCTCTCGACGTCGGTCTTGCGGCGCAGGTGCCCGCCGGTGACGGTCAGGTCCCAGTTGCCGAGCTTGCCCTCGATCGTCAGCGCGGCCTGCAGCCATTTGTCCTTCGACGATTCGGGATTGTACTGGACCGTCTGCAGCTTGCCCGTGACCGAATTCGAGCGCTCCTGCGCGAAACTGCCGTTCGTCTTCTGGATCTGGCCCATGATCGTCGGGCGCAGCGTCCAGTCGTCGTCGAGGTCGATGCCGAGCGCGAGGCGCGCGCCATAGGTATCGGCGTCGTTGTAATTCTTCTTCGCCAGATCGGCGTTGGTCTGGACAATATCGTCGCCGGGCAGGTCGACCAGATCGTCGCCGACATGCTGCATGATCGGGTAGGTGCGGCTGCCCGGAATATTGTCGATATAGCCCGCGTCGTGGCGGTACCAGCCGACGAGACGCAGCGCCGCGCGTTCGCCGAGCGGTGCGTTGATGAAGCCCTCGACGACACCGCCGAAATCGCCGTGCGCGACATTGTTGAGCTCGACCCCGACCTCGCCATAGGTGCCACTGGCGTCGGGCTGGTTGGTGACGAGCTTGATCGTGCCCGCCATCGAACTCGCGCCGTAAAGCGTGCCTTGCGGCCCCGCGAGTGCCTCGACGCGCGCAAGGTCATAGGCGTGGATGTCGAGCGCGCCCTGGATCGTCGTGATCGGCATTTCGTCGAGATAGGTGCCGACGGTCGGCAGCGATGCCGAATGGTTGGCATTCTCGCCCGATGCGACGCCGCGGAAATAGACCTGGCTGAAACCCGGCGCGGCGGTCTGGATCGTCACCGACGGCAGGAATTTGACGACGTCCTGGAATTCCTTGACCTGCAGCTCGTCGAGCCGCTCGGTCCCGATCGCGGTGATCGCGAGCGGCACGTCCTGCAGATTCTGCTCGCGCTTCGACGCGGTGACCACGATGTCGCGGTCGTCGTTGGTGTTTGCCTGCTGCGCGAGCGCCGTTCCCGATGTGCAGAGGATGGTGCTGCCGAGCAATGCCGCACCGCTTTTGGTCAATACTGCCGATAGTTTCCGCATGGAATCCCCCTCAAATGACAGTCCTGTGACGGAGCATGACGCGGCGCGGCGCAAGCGCAAGCATTGTTGTGCAGTGCAGCGGGCATTGGTCGAAAATGTCGTCCGCTGTTGCCCAAAGGCAACGTTTTGTCGCGGCGGGTTCAGCCGAAGGCGGCGGGCACGCCAGGATAGGCCGGCAGGACGGGACCAAGCGCCTGCTTCAGAGGATCGAGCCATTTTTCATAGGGTTGCCATTGCCCGACGCCCTCGCGATTGATCGGCCGGCGCACCTGTTCGCTCGACGCGGTGCGCACCGCGCGCGCATTGGCGTGGAACGCCATGCACGCCTCTTCGAATGGCTGGCCCAGATAGCCGAGCATCGCGCGCACCTCGGCCTCGGGGTCGTCGAGCAGCGCCTCGTGGATCACACGGTGGACGCGGCCCGGCTGTACCGCGTCCAGATGCGCCATCAGCCGCACATAGTCGCGATAATAGCTGCCGACGTCGGCGAGACCGTAGCTGAACGCCTGCCCCTTGGCAAAATGCTGGCGGAAGTTCGAAAAGCAGCAATCGAGGGGCGCGCGCCGCGCATCGATGATCTTCGCATTCGGCAGGATCAGGCGAATGAAGGCGGTGTAGAGCCAGTTGTTCGGCAGCTTGTCGATATAAAAGGGTTTGGCCGTCTTGCGCTGTATCGCCGTGCGCTGCAGGAAGGCCGCGCCGAGTTCGGCGAGCTGCTCGCGCGGCGCTTCGGCCAGCGCCTCGATCCAGCGGCGGCCGTCGCCCTTCGCCTCACGGCCGAGCCCGAGCGCCAGCGCGGGGATGTCGGGCAGCTCCATCGTACCCTCGATTGCCGAATGACAGCTGAGAATCTGCTCGATCAGCGTCGATCCCGCGCGCGGCATGCCGAGAATGAAGATGGGGTCGGGGGCCGGATTGCCCGCGTCCGCGCGCGAGGCGAAGAATTCGGGGGTGCATGCCGCGATGATCGCGTCGACCATGGCGCTGGTCTCGGCGGCGCGATAGCCGAGCTGGGCGGCGCGGATCGCATTGCCCGCGGCATAATGGCGGAACGCGGGACCATGGTCCCGCGCATCGCCATAAGCCTTGCCGAGTGCGAAATGCAGGTGAAGCCGGTCGTCGGCGCGCGCATCGCCATCGGGTTCGGCGGCGACAAGGGCGGCCTCCATGGCTTTGCGGTCGTCGGCATCGAAACGGATCGTCTTGAGGTTCGCGAGGCTCCACCAGATCTCGCCGAGCCCCGGATCGGCGGCGAGCCCGCGGCGATAGGCGGCGATGCCGTCGTCCTGCCGCCCGACGGTCTTGAGCATATGGCCATAGCTCATCCACAGCTTGGCATGATCGGGAAAGCGCCGCGTCAGCTCCTCGTACAGCGCGAGCGCCTCGTCATAACCGCCGATACGGCCGAGCGCGGCAGCGCGGAGATTTGCGTGCGCCGGGTTGTCGGGATCCTCGCCAAGTACCGCTTCGAGCGTCGCGGCCGCTTCGGCGAAGCGGTTCTGCTTGTAATAGACGGTCGCGAGATTGGCGCGCGCGGCGCCGAAACCCGGCGCGAGCTGCAGCGCGCGCGCCAGCAGCTTTTCGGCGTCCTCATAACGGCCGATCCGCCCCGCGACCTCGGCGAGCATACGGATCGCCGCGACGTCGGTCGCATCCTCGCGCAGCCGTTCGCGAAGCGCCGCTTCGGCATCGGGCAGGCGGTTCTCGGCAAGCGCGAGCGCGGCAGCGACCATCGCTTCGTCGTGGATCGTCGCCGAAACCGCGGCGAGCGAGGCGGCTTGGGCTTCCTCTTCGCGGTCCAGCGCGCGCAGCGCGTGCGCGGCGAGGCGGTGCGCCGCCGCCGATTCCGGTACCTCGTCGATGATCGCCTGCGCCTGTGCGAGCGCGGCGCCGGGCTGGCCGTTCAGAAGCTGGCGGGCGTTGGCGAGCGCCTGGTCGAGCGTGACGGTCGCCAAGCTAGGGTCCGCACTCGATTACAGCGGCGTCGAGGCGTTCAAATGGCGAACAGCTCGGGCCGAAAGACGCGCCGGGAAGGCTGGTTGCCTTTCCAAGCGGCTTTCGGGTCGAGATGGAAGCCATTTGGACGTCCCGAAGGGATTTGATCAAAATGGCCCATTGCCTCGTCAAGAAGTCTTGAAATATCGACATATGTCTTCGCCTTCTCTCCTCGCACTGGCCATTTTGCTTCAAACCTCGGCGCCGCTGGAATCGAGTACGGGCCCTGGGGGCCTCAGCTTTTGGCCGCACGGGCCTTCGCGACCGCCTGACGCAGTGCGTCATAGCCGATCTGGCCTTGGAACAGCTGGTCGCCGACGATCCACGTCGGGGTGGCGTTGAGCTGCAGTTGGGTCGCGATGGCGAGATTGCTGTCGAGCTCGCGCTGGAACAGCGCCTCGTTCGCGGTCGCATCGGCGCTGCCGTCGGTGACGACGCCGGCCTTTTGCGCCGCCGCTTCGATCGCGGTGCGTTCGAGCGAGGATGCCTGGAACATCGCGTGATGAAAGGCGTCATATTTGCCTTGCCGCGCGGCGGCGAGCGCCATGATCGCGGCATCGTGGCTCTGCGGCGCGATGATCGGCAGCTCGCGGAACACGACCTTCAGCCTCTTGTCCTCGCGGATCAGCCGGTCGACGTCGGGGACGCTCGCGCGGCAGAAGCCGCAGGCATAGTCGGTGAACACGACCAAAGTGACATCGCCGTCGGCATTGCCCGCCCACGCGCCGGCATAGGGTTTTTCGAGCGCCGGGCGGATCGCGTCGATCGCTTTCGCCACTTCGCGGCCGCGCTGCGCCTCGAGTGCCTCGGGAATGATCTGCGGGTTCGCCCTGATATAGTCCGCGACCACTGCCTCGACCTCGCTCTTGCTCATCCCGCCGCCGAAACGGCCGCCGAGCCAGAAGACGAGCGCGAGCAGCAACAGGCCGCCGAGTGCCAGACCCCATATACGCGTGGAAACGCCTTCCATCCCGATCCCCTTGATTTGCGGCAGGCGCTGCGCCGGCATGGCGCTGGCGCTCGCGGGTTTTTTTGCCGGCCGGGTCACCGAGGAGCGGTCGTCGCCGTCCATCCCGTTTGCCGGGCTTGCCGGCGCGGGCTTCGCCATGGCCGGGATTGCCGCGTCGCCCGCGAACAGCGGCAGGTCGGGCGCGGCGTTCGCGCTCGCCGCCGCTTTCGCCTCGGCTTCCTCGCGCGCAAGCAATTGCTCGAGCCCCGACGGCGGCGGTGCCGGCTCCTCGCGCGGGGCGGGGCGCAGCTTGCTCGCGGCGTCGCCGATCCCGTCGCGGAGGCTCTCGCCGCCCGCCCTTGCGATGTCGACGACCCCCGCCCTGGTCTTGCCCGCGACCTCGCCGAGCCCGCGCCCGGCCTCGCTCGACAGCTTTCGCGCCTTGTCGCCCAGCGCCATCTTCTCCCAAGCCTCGCCGGTTGCCTTCGCCGCGGCGCGGCCCGCCTGCGCCAACCCGCGCCCGGCGGCACGCGCCGCGCGCGCCGTCAGCGCGCCGGTCCTTGCGGCCAACTCGCGCGCGCGGCGCGGGATCTCCATCGCCTCGACGCGCGCGGGAATGTCGGCGCGCTCGCCGACGCCGATCGTCCAGTCGGCAAAGGCCCCGGCGGCACTCCGGATGCTGCCCCA
>CBJKNR010000057.1:0-12969 GCA_966417555.1 uncultured Sphingopyxis sp. | reverse complement strand
CCAAGCCTCGCTGCCCCTCCCGCAAGCGGGAGGGGAAACACATGCGGGTTTCAAACGGCCGCTTCCCACCCCGACACAGCCATTGCGTTCGAGAGCCTTCTTCCCGTCCGCTGATCGCGGCCTATTTGCCGCTTTGCGGCGCGTTTACTTGCCCCCCGACGCCACCAGATCGACGTCGGTCATGCCGCCATCGCGGCGCATCATCAGCACATAAGCGAGGTCGCCCTTCGTCCCGCCGAGCATATGCTCATTGCCGTTGACGCGGTGGTCGCTGGTATAGCCGGCGCGGATCGCCATCGTGTGATAATAGTCGAGCACCGCCTGCATCGACGCGGCGGTCTGGAAATTGACGACGCGGATGTTGCACTTGCCGCCGGCGATGCCCGCCGCTTCGCGCAGCGTCGCGCGCGGATAGACTTTGAACGCGGCGGGCAGGCGATCGGCCCAGGCGTTGCCATAGGTCAGCTTGGCGTCGCAGCTGCCCTTTTGCTGGTCGCGCGCGAGGGCGCCGATAGTCACGGGGCGCTGCTTTGCCTCGCAGCCGTCGCAGCCGGCTTCGAGCGGAAGGGCCTTTGGCGCCGGGAGCAGCTTGCCCGCGGCGAGCGCCGCCGTGGCTTCGGCAACGGTGGCCGCCTTGCCGCCCGCGATGCCGGGGACACCGCCGTCGACGGGCCTGTTGCCCGGGCCCACGGCATATCTGTTCGATTGACCGGCGAGCTTGGGATCGACCATGATCTTGTCTTCGAGCGAGCCCTTGATCGCCGGATCGCCATTCGTCAGCCCGTCGTCGAGCGGGGCAAGGTCGGCCTTGGCATTGGGGTTGTCCCGGCAGCCGGCGAGCGCCGCCGCCGCCATCAGCAAGCCGGTAACCAGCCATTTTCCGCGCAACATCATCGCTAACACTCCCTTATCCTTTACGGGAAATGCCTGATCCCGGTCAAAAAGGCCCAAAAAAAATGCGTTAACGGGTGGGGCTTTATTATCTCGAAACTGTCTCGGAGCGAGACGCTTTTGCATATCGGCCGGCGCTCAGGGCAGGAATTCCCTGCGCTTGATGCGCCAAGCGTCGGCGCTCTGTGTCCAGGCGTCGACGGGGGCATCCTCGAACGGCGCAGGCAGGCGCGTTGGCCCGCTGTTCGCTGCGCCAAGGCGTTTTGCAAGCGCTTGCGAGCGCGTGTTGGCGGGGTCGATGCTGTGCATCAGCTCGGGCCACTTCAGGAATTCGACAGCGAAATCGCACGCCGCGACTGCGCCCTCGAAGGCATAGCCCTTGCCGGCGAATTTGGCGCGGATGCCATAGCCCACCTCGGGCGCGGGCCAGCCGTCGGGTTCCCACGGGCCAAGCCGTCCGACCCATTCGCCCGTTGCGCGCTCGATGACCGAGAACATGGAGAAGCCGCGGATATGCCAAGCGCCGGCGAGCGTGCACCACATGCGCCACGCCTGCGAGCGCGGGCAGGTGCCGCCGATGAAGCGCATCGTCTCCTCCTCGGTGCACATCTCGGCGAAGGCGTCGAAATCCTCGGTCGCGGGCGGACGGAGGATGAGCCGCTCGGTAACGAGCAGGGGGCCATTCAGCATATTTCTCTTCCTTCCGCGGCGATGGCCGACGCTTCTGCGGCAAGAGAAGGTTTTGGGCAAGCAATTGCGAGGGATACGCTTGAGGGCACCGGGCTAACCGGTGCCCTCTCCATCTGGTTTACGGGCAGAGGGGTCTCAAGCCCGCATCCCAAATGGCTAGCGATGATCCCCTTAGCGGCAGCGATATTTGTCGCGGTCGATTTCGCGGCCAAGGAGTGCGCCGCCCGCAGCACCAAGAACGGTGCCGAGCAGCTTGTCGCCGCCCCCGGCGATTTCGTGGCCGGCAAGGCCGCCGACCGCACCGCCAATCAGAAGGCCGGTCGTGCCATTGTCCTTTTTGCAGCGATAGCGACCGTCGCGATCGCGCCAGATGCGGGTGTCAGAATCGATACGCTCGTCGCGGGCATAATAGCGGCGATCCTTGCGCTTCCGATAAAAGTCCGACGACTGTTCGAGCGCGTGATAGCCCGGTGCCTTCGCAGGCGTGGTCACCCCGGCGTGCAGCGGCGTGGTGCCAAGGACGCTGGCGGCGACGAAAGCGCCCATCAGGCCTTTGGTCAAGATACGCATTATAAATCCTTTCCTGGTCTCGGCGCCTCATTCCCGTGTCGGGGACCGGGCGCTTCGAAGGAAAAACGAGCCGGGTCCGCAGCCCGTTGCATGAACCTGAGGCAACGAGACGAAGCGAGTATATCCATCGACGAACCGAAAGGGCCTTGCCGCATCGGCGGCCGCGTGCGAGAACCTGTTTCATGCTCAATATCGGATCGCTCGTCATCGGCGCAATCGCGCTTGTTCTCGCGGTTGTCGCCTTCATCCCGCTGCTCGGCTGGGCGAATTGGGTGATCATACCCTTCGCGGTTGTCGGCCTCGCATTGGGGGCGATGTCGGACCAGACGAGCGGCCGCAACCTCAATATCGTCGTCATCGTCATCGGCGTCATTCGCCTGATGCTCGGCGGCGGCATCATCTGACCTTCCGGGACAGTCCAGAGAATCATGGCACAGACACCGGCCCCCTCGGGGAGCAATCAGGGCGGCTTGCCCTACGCGCTCGCAGCCTATGGCATCTGGGGCTTCGTCCCGCTTTTCTTCAAACTGGTCAGCAGCGTCCCGCCGGTCGAGGTACTGGCGCAGCGGATCATCTGGTCGCTGCCGCTCTGCTTCGTGATCATGCTGTTCCGACGACAGATCGGCGAATATCTCGTCGCGCTTCGTGACTGGCGGACGCTGCGGCTGCTGATCGCGAGCGCCGTGCTGATCGCGGTCAACTGGCTCGTCTACATCTATTCGATCTTCACCGACCATGTGCTCGCGGCGAGCCTCGGCTATTATCTCAATCCGCTCGTCAATGTGATGCTCGGGATGTTCTTCCTCGGCGAGCGGCTGTCGCGCCTGCAACTGGTGGCGGTGGTCATCGCGGGCATCGGCGTCGCGATCCTGCTCGCGGGTGCGCTCGACACCTTGTGGATCAGCCTGACGCTCGCCTTTTCCTTCGGCATTTATGGCCTCATCCGCAAGGTGGCCCCTGTCGGCTCGCTTCCGGGGCTCGCGATCGAGACGACAGTGCTGCTCGTGCCGTCGCTTGGGATCGCGGCCTGGTATCTGTGGGCCGGCGACGGGCGCGGGTTCGGATCGGACGGATCGATAAGCTTGCTGCTGATGGCGGGCGGGATCGTTACCGCAGTGCCCCTCCTGCTGTTCGCAACCGCCGCGCGGCGGATGAGCTATGCCGCCCTCGGCTTCGTCCAGTATCTGGCGCCGACGGTGCAGTTCCTGCTCAGCCTCTTCATATTCGGCGAGCCGCTGAAGCCCGTGCAACTTGCGTGTTTCCTGCTCATCTGGATCAGCATCGCGGTGTTCAGCTTCGACATGCTGCGCAAGATGCGCGCCGAGCGGATGCTGCCGACGGCTTAGGACACCAGCCGCCAGCCCAGCGTTTCGCCCGCGTGGAAGGGGACGACCTCGCCGATGCGGTCGGGAACGACGGTTTCGGCGCGTTCGAGCGTCACAGTGCCGGTGTTGAGTGGCAGGCCGTAGAAGCGCGGACCATGCTCGCTGGCGAAGCCCTCGAGCTTGCCGAGCGCGCCATCCTCATCGAACGCCATCGCATAGCTTTCGAGCGCATAGGGCGCGTTGAAGATGCCCGCGCAGCCGCACGGCGCCTCCTTCGTATGGACAGCGTGCGGGGCGCTGTCGGTGCCGAGGAAGAATTTGGGCGAGCCCGAGGTCGCGGCCTTGCGCACCGCGAGGCGGTGGTGTTCGCGCTTCGCGACCGGCAGGCAATAGGCGTGCGGGCGGATGCCGCCGACGAGCATCGCGTTGCGGTTGATGTGGAGGTGCTGCGGCGTGACCGTCGCGGCGACGTTCGCGGGCGCTTCGGCGACAAACTCAGCGGCTTCGGCGGTCGTGATATGTTCGAAAACGATCTTCAATGCGGGCAGCGCACGGACGAGCGGTTCGAGCGTGCGCTCGATGAACACCGCCTCGCGATCGAAGATGTCGACGTGCGTGTCGGTGACCTCGCCGTGGATCAGGAGCGGCATGCCGATCTCCTGCATCCGTTCGAGCACGGACATGATATTCGCGATGTCGGTGACGCCGTGTGCGCTGCCGGTGGTTGCGTGCGCGGGATACAGTTTCGCGCCCGTGAAGATGCCCTCGGCATGGCCGCGCGCCATTTCGTCGGGGCTGCTGTAGTCGGTGAGATAGGCGACGATTAGCGGCGTGAAGTCGAGCCCGGCGGGCACCGCGGCATTGATCCGGTTGCGGTACGCGCGGCCTTCCTCGGCGGTCGTGACCGGCGGCGACAGGTTCGGCATGACGATCGCGCGCGCGAACTGGCGCGCGGTATATTGCGCGACATGGCTCAGCATCGCGCCGTCGCGCAGATGGACGTGCCAGTCGTCGGGGCGGCGGATCGTCAGGCGGTCGGTCATCGGAAAGACTCGTCGTAAGTGGGCTTGGCTTTGGCTGGGGCGTCCCTAGATTATCGCCATGGCCAATACCACCCTTCACGACCGCGCGCTCATCCGCCTGTCGGGCGACGATGTCCGCGGCTTCCTCCAGGGCCTTGTCACCAACGACACATCAGGCGACCTCCCTGTCTGGGCAGCGCTGCTGACCGCGCAGGGAAAGGCGCTGTTCGATTTCCTGATCTGGGGCGATGGCGACGATGTGCTGATCGATTGCGAGCGCGATGCCGCCGAGGCGCTTGTGAAGCGCCTGACCCTCTATCGTCTGCGCCGCGCGATCACGATCGCTGCCGAGCCCGGACTGGCAGTGCATTGGGCGCCGGCCGGCGACCTTGGTGTCATCGATCCGCGGCTCCCCGAACTCGGCCAGCGCTGGCTTGCGCCGGCGAATGAGGGCGAGGGGGCCGACGCCGCATGGCGCGCGCACCGGCTCGCGCTCGGCGTCACCGAGGGGCGCGGCGAGCTCGGCGACGGGACGACGCTGTGGCTCGAATGCAATGCGGCCGAGCTGGGCGGCGTCAGTTTCACCAAGGGCTGCTATGTCGGTCAGGAGAATACTGCGCGGATGAACTGGCGGCAAAAGGTCAATCGGCGGCTGGTCGTCGTGCCGATCGCCACGGCCGACGAGAAAAGGCAGATGACTGCCTACCCCGACCTCGGCTGGTCGGTCGAGCATCGGCGGACCGAGACTATCGGCGCCGATATGGTGCCGGCGTGGCTGCGCGAAGGGCTAGCCGCCGGTTCATGACAGGTGCAGCCTTTGCTGCTAGATTGGCCGCCATGCGCGCTATGCTGATCCCGTCGGCGCTCGCCGCCGCTTTCGCCCTGTCGGTGCCCGTCATTGCGGCGCCCACTTCGCTCCTGCCCGCAGAGCCCGAGGCGGCGGTGCCTGCATCGAGGCTGGCGCCGCTTGCGGCGGACTCGGCGTGGAAGCCTCGCTTCGAGGCGGCGGCGGCGGAGCTGTCCGCGGCGCTGCAATCGCGTGACGAAGCGCAATGGGGGCCGATGCTGGGCGGGCAATGGCTCACCGATGCCGATCGCGCGCGCGTGAAGGCGATGCTCGTCGATCCGCGTAGTCCCTTCCTTGATGCGCTGTTTTCGAGCGGCGATACGCGTCGCGCCATCTTCGGCTGGAGCGCGCCCGCGTCGCTGAGCGCCGACGAACGCGCGGCGATCGAGGCGGGGAAGGAGGCCGAGGCGCTGGTGTGCTGGTCGGCCGGCGGCAATGGCGACGGTGCCTGGCCGACGACGGCGCGCGAGGCCGACAACCGGCCGGGGCGGCCCTATGCCTGCGCGCGCATTGCCTACAGCATTCGCGGCGAGGCGCCGGTGTGGCGAGCGTTCATCGAACAGGGTGAGGTCGCCGCGGCTGCCGCTGCCGGCACGAACGGACCCGCTTAACCAATCTCCAACCCGAATTTGCGACAAGGTGCTCCATGATAGGGCGCTTTCTTGGATTGGCCGCCGTGATCACGGTGGTGTCGGTCGGCGTGGCGAGCGTCGCCAGCCGCTCGACCGATGATGATGCGCGTGCCGCAGCGGCGGACACGCGGGACAACAGTAACTGGACGACGCAGCCGCGCAAGGGCGGTTGGTCCTCGGCGGCGGACAGCAAATCGCCGGGCGGCGAGGTGCGGCTGGAGCGCTCGGGCGATTCGCATTTCTACGCCGACACCGAAGTCGACGGCACCAATATCCGCATGATGGTCGACAGCGGCGCGTCGATCGTCGCGCTGACGCGCCGCGATGCCGAGGCGATCGGGATCGATGTTGATCGGCTGCCCGTTAGCGGGATGGCGCGCACCGCGGGCGGCGATGTCCCGATGCGCACGGTCATGCTCGACAGTGTCGAGGTCGACGGGATCGAGGTACGCGGCGTGCAGGCGGCGGTGGTCGACGCCGACATGGGCGTGTCGCTGCTTGGGCAGAGCTTTCTGTCGAAGCTCGACGCGGTGAATGTCGAAGGCGACACGATGACGCTGCGCTGAACCGGAAGAGCGTTGATTTCAGCGATCGCCGAAGCTAAGCGGCGCGCGAGGCCACGTCCTCGACCGCCCATGGCGGATGTGAAGTCCGGGACGGCCCGGCAGCTTTGTCTGGAGGCTGTCATGGCGTGGATCTATCTTTTTTTCGCTGGCTTGCTCGAGATCGTCTGGGCGTTCTCGATGAAGCAGTCCGAAGGTTTCACCAGGCTCGGGCCGTCGGTCGTCACGATCGTGGCGATGATCGCGAGCTTTGCGCTCCTCTCGCTTTCGATGAAATCGCTTCCGCTTGGGACCGCCTATACGATCTGGACGGGCATCGGCGCGGTCGGCGCTTTCGCGGTGGGAATATTGGTGCTTGGCGAGCAGGCGAGCGCGATGCGCATGGTCGCGGCGGTCCTGATCGTCAGCGGGCTGGTGCTCATGAAGATTTCGTCTCCGGCCTGAGCCGCTCGATTGGGGGTGACCGCGCCGCGCCCTTGCCAACCGGCCCGCTTTTCCCCAAATCGCTGGCATGAACGCTTCCAGCCCCCCGATGCGCGCGGCGATCGTGCCGGTCACCGCTTTCCAGCAGAATTGCACGCTCCTCTGGTGCACCGAAACGAACAAGGCGGCTTTCGTCGATCCGGGCGGTGATCTTCCCAAGCTGAAGGAGGCGGTGCACCAGACCGGGGTCGAGGTCGAGAAGATCCTCGTCACCCACGGCCATATGGACCATTGCGGGCAGGCGGGAATGCTCGCGAAGGAACTCGGCGTGCCGATCGAGGGGCCACACGAGGACGACCGTTTCTGGATCGAGGCCTTTGCCGAGGACGGCGCGCGCTTCGGCATGGTGGGCGAGCCGTTCGAGCCCGACCGCTGGCTGGTCGACGGCGACACGGTGACCGTCGGCAACCTCGAGATCGACGTCATCCATTGCCCGGGGCACACGCCCGGCCATGTCGTGTTCCATCATGCGCCGTCGAAGCTGGCGATCGTCGGCGATGTGATCTTCCAGGGATCGATCGGCCGCACCGACTTTCCGCGCGGCAATCACCAGCAGCTGCTCGACTCGATCACGCAGAAATTGTGGCCGCTCGGCGGCGACACGACCTTCCTGCCGGGGCATGGCGCGCACAGCAATTTCGCTCACGAACGGCGGACGAATCCGTTCGTGAGCGATATGGCGCTGCGAACCGCGGGCTGAATCAGCCCGTCATTGCGAGCGAAGCGGAGCAATCCAGAGCGGCCTTGTTACACTCTGGATTGCTTCGCTTCGCTCGCCATGCAGGGAGAAAGAGTTTCTCCCGGGGTGTCGAAACCACCGTTTCCTCGATTTCGGTCGTCGTGATGCTCGTCGGCGTCAGGTAGACGATCGCGAGCGCGCCGATCGCAAGGCCGAGCTGCGTGAGCATCGTGATGGTGGTGCCGGCCATCCGGCCCCACATCATCCCGTCCATGCCGAGCGCGTGGAGGATACGCCCGACGAGATAGAGCGCGCCGACGCCCCACAGCCACATCGATGAGCCGAGGCCGAGTTCGACGAGCGCGAGCAGGATCAGCACGAAAGCGGTGTTTTCGACAAAATTGCTGTGCGCGCGCATGCGGCGGGTCAAAAGGTCGTTGCCGCCGTCGCCGATAAAGACCTTTTCCTTCGTGCGCACCCGCCCGACGCGCACGCTGAGCCACAGGTTGAGCAGCGCCGCCCCGGCGGCGATGGTCAGGCTGATCGGCAAGATTATCATGTTGCTTCCCCCTAATCGGCCGGCGCATTTCGCTGGCCGGCAGCGACGAGGGTGTGGCATTACCACGCCGCGCCCGCAAGGTGGCGGCATGTCGCCTGTCAGGGGTTGCCTTTGCGGGCAAAAACGCTATAGCCGCGCCCGATCCGGCACCCGACACCATCTGGCGTTGAGGCACCTTCCGGCGGAAGATTTTCCCGCTCCATCGGAGCAGGAACAGGCTTCGGCTTGGCGGGCGGGCCAGTCATTCCCGGTAACGGGCCTGACAACTCCGGGTAGCCGATTCGTGACACACTATTTGAGAATGCAGGAAAAATCATGGCCGTTCCCAAGCGAAAAACCTCGCCCTCGAAGCGCGGCATGCGTCGCAGCCACGACAGCCTGAAGGTCGAAGCCTTTCAGGAATGCCCGAACTGCGGCGAGCTGAAGCGCCCGCACAACCTCTGCAACGCCTGCGGCCACTATAACGGCCGCGAAGTGGTGTCGGTCGGCGCATAAAAATCAGGCCGGAGGGCATTAGATGGCACTGACACCGCGAATCGCAATCGATGCGATGGGCGGTGACGTCGGCGTGCGCATGATGCTCGCCGGCGCCGCGATGGCGCGCCACAAGCACGAGGGCCTCCGCTTCCTCCTCGTCGGCGACGAGGTGCAGATCAAGGCGGCGCTCGAAAACCATCCGAATCTGCGCGCCGCGTCGGACATCATCCACACCGACGGCGTGGTGACGGGCGAGGACAGGCCGAGCCAGGCGCTGCGCAAGGCGAAGAGCACCTCGATGGGGCTCGCGATCGACGCGGTGAAGCGTGGCGATGCCGGCGGCGCGGTTTCGGCGGGCAATACCGGCGCGCTGATGGCGATGGCGAAGCTCGCGTTGCGCACGATGCCCGGGATCGACCGGCCGGCGCTCGCGGCGCTGCTGCCATCGCTCGGCGACAATGATGTCGTCATGCTCGACCTTGGCGCCAACACCGAGTGCGACGCCAATAACCTCGTCCAGTTCGCGGTCATGGGTGCCGCCTATGCGCGTACCGCAATGGGCCTTGAGCGCCCGCGCGTCGCGCTGCTCAACATCGGCACCGAGGAACTGAAGGGCACCGACGAAATCCGCGATGCGGCGGCGCTGCTGCGCGGTGCCGAAGGCCTGCCGATGGAGTTCACCGGTTTCATCGAGGGCGACAAATTGTCGCGCGGCAATGTCGACGTGATCGTCCATGACGGCTTTTCGGGCAATATCGCATTGAAGACGATCGAGGGGACGGCCCGCTTCGTCACCGACCTGCTGCGCCGTGCCTTCACCAGCTCGGTGCGTTCCAAGATCGGCTTCCTGATCTCGCGCCCGGCAACCGAGCTGCTGCGCCACCACCTCGACCCCAATAATCACAACGGCGCGGTGTTCCTCGGCCTCAACGGTGTGGTACTCAAGAGCCATGGCAGCGCCGATGCAAAGGGGGTCGCGAATTGCGTCCATCTCTGCGCCGAGCTGATCGAAAAGGATATTACGCGTCAGGTGACCGAGGATCTTGCGAATTTCCGTGGCGGTAGCGCAGCATGACGCTGCGCGCGATCCTGGCCGGCACCGGCTCGGCGCTGCCGCGCACGCGCGTGTCGAACGACGAACTCGCGAAGCGTGTCGACACGAGCGACGAATGGATCGTCGAGCGGACGGGCATTCGTTTCCGCCACATCGCCGAGCCCGACGAGACGACCGCGACGCTCGGCGCCGATGCGGCAAGGCAGGCGCTCGCCGCGGCGGGGCTCGAGGCGTCGGACATCGGTCTGGTCATCGTTGCGACCGCGACCCCCGATAACACTTTTCCCGCGAGTGCGACCAAGGTGCAGGCCCTGCTCGGCGTACCCGATTGTATCGCCTTCGACGTCGCCGCGGTCTGCTCGGGCTTTCTCTATGCGGTGTCGGTTGCCGACTCGATGCTCCGCACGGGCGCGGCGAGGCATGCGCTGGTGATCGGCAGCGAGACCTTCAGCCGTATCCTCGACTGGGAAGACCGCACGACCTGCGTTCTGTTCGGTGACGGGGCGGGCGCGATCATCCTGTCGGCCGAGGACGTCGACGATGACCGCGGCATCCTCGCCACCCGGCTTCATGCCGAGGGAAAATACGCAGATATGCTCTATGTCGACGGCGGGCCGTCGACCACGGGGACCGTCGGCCACGTCCGGATGCAGGGCCGCGAGGTCTTCCGCCACGCCGTGACCAACCTTGCTGCGGTGCTCGGCGAGGTGATGGCCGATGTCGGCCTTTCTGCGGAACAGATCGACTGGGTCGTGCCGCATCAGGCGAACCGTCGCATCATCGACGCAACCGCGAAAAAGCTGGGTTTGCCGGCCGAGCGCGTGGTGCTGACCGTCGATCAGCACGCCAATACGTCCGCGGCTTCCGTTCCACTTGCGCTCGACCTTGCCGTGCGCGACGGGCGCATCAAGCGCGGCGACCTGGTCGTGCTTGAGGCGATGGGTGGTGGCTTCACCTGGGGCGCCGCGGTGCTGCGCGTCTGACGCTTCGATCCGGCGCGTCAACTTCTCGCTCCATCCGTTTCAGTTTGGCGGATTAATTCGCATTTGTTACATATAATGACGGGACTCGTGACGGTGGGGACTGTCAGAGTCTCGATGGGTATTTTCGCTTCAGGAGGGGGAAGGGATCAACATGACCGCAGGGACACTGACACGAGCTGACATTGCGAGCCGGATCAACCAGCAGGTCGGGCTGTCGCGCAATGAATCGGCGGCAATCGTCGAATCGATTCTCGACCATATGTCCGATGCGCTTGCGATCGGGCAGAATGTCAAAATCTCCGGCTTCGGCACCTTCGTTCTGCGCGACAAGGCGCAGCGGATCGGCCGCAATCCCAAAACCGGCATCGAGGTGCCGATCCTGCCACGCCGCGTGATGACCTTTCGCGCCAGCCAGACGATGCGTGCGCGCGTCGCGGGTAAATAAGGCGGCGCATGTCGGCTTTTGACGGCTCTCACGATGGCGGCAAGGCATCCGGTGCCATGCTCGCCATCGGCGAGCTTGCCGAGCGGATCGGGGTGCCGACGCATGTGCTGCGTTATTGGGAAACGCGCTTCCCGCAATTGAAGCCGCTCCAGCGGTCGGGGCGCCGCCGTTATTACCGCGCCGAGGACGTGGCGCTCGCCGAGCGGATCCACCATCTGCTGCATGTGCAGGGCTTTACTGTCGAGGGCGCGCGCAAGGCGCTGTCAGACACGAGGTCCGCGGCGCAGCACACGCCGCGGACGCACGAGACCGCGGCGCCGCGGCGCGCGGCGGGAATACCGGTCGAGGCGCTCGTCGCGCTGCGTCAGCGGCTGGCCGCAGCGCTGGAGTAAGCGAAAGCGGTTCGGCCCTGCGATGTCGGCTTGGGGGCAGCTTTTCCAATCCCGGTGCCGGGACGGATCGGTGGCGTCCGACAAAAAAGAACCACGATGTGGCACGGGACTTACGGAAAGAGCCCTGCCAGATGACAGGGCCCTCCCGTCCTCTGCGATCGTGACCAAAGGAAGCCCCGTCGGCTTTTCCGGGTCGCTGGAAAAGCCTCTGTCATGGAAGGCTAGGCTTATTCGGGAACATGTCGAATCAATTCGGCCCTGTTTTGCGAGGTGCCCGCAGGGCGCGTCTTGAAAACAAGGCTGGCCAACCCATTTACGATATATCGCCGGCCTTGTTCTGCATGCCGGAGACTGAGAGACCGTCGCGCTCCCGCAAGAAGGGAGCGGACATGGATCTCAACCAACTTCTCTATCATCACCAGATGGCGCTCATGGCAGTGAGCCAGGCCCGGCGCGACGGTCACTTGCTTCCGAACTTCGATTTGCCACGATATTATGCGAAGCGGATCAACGAGTATCGCGAGCGCCGCGGGCTGGCGGACGGCCTTGCTGGAGTTATCGAGGAGGACCATGATGGCCCGAAGGCTGACCCACCGGTTTCCGGGCCGGCGACCGACTACCCGGTTTTCCTTGGTGACACGCTGATTGCCGAACTGCTCGTCAACGAGGCGCTTGCGATGACCGAGGAGGAAAGGGCGTCCTTCGGTCTTGACGATGTCGTCGCGCGGCTTGTCGAGGTTCAGGAAGATATCTGGGTTATCGGACGCGACATCTATCGCGCGCTTGGCTTCGATGAGAACAAGCTGGCCAAGCTGTCTGCCTTGCCCGATTTGCATCAGGGCGATGCGGTGCATCTCCGGCCATTCCGGTCGCTATCGGAACAAGGCATCGTCCACACATATGTAGAACAGTTCCGGGTCGGGCCATTCCGATATTCGAACATCGACGACGCGCGCGCGGCGCTCCGGCGCCAGCATTCCGTAGGCGGAACCGAAGGCGAGCAAGCCGATGACGCCTGAGCAGGACAAGCCCCGCACCGCTGCGTCGAGCACGCGCACAAACCCGTTTCGGCGAAATCTCCGGGTCACGCCCCTTGCACCGGAGGATGCGCAGCGGCAAGGCGCGATCAGCGCGCTGGCGTTCCAGCTGCTCGGCGGGCGGGACGCGGCGCTCGACTTTCTCAACACCGAAGATGCAATTCTGAGCGGACGTCCCATCGCCATCGCAACGGAAAGCGAGGCTGGTTATGCCAGCGTCGAACGGGAACTCCGCGCGCGATCCCTTGTTCGGGATGCGCTGCATGGAGGGTGATCGGGAAGGCGCCAGCCATATCGTGCGCTGCTGGTTCGAGTGGGAG
>CBJKNR010000056.1:0-12985 GCA_966417555.1 uncultured Sphingopyxis sp. | reverse complement strand
ATCGCCGCGCAGGCATCCGTTGGCATCGAGATGAAGGCGGCCCATGAAGAAGGCCTGCAGCGTAGCTCCCGTGCGGACATCCTGCCGGATCAGCGGGGGCAGCGGCGCTGCCGCCGCTGGCGGTGCTCCCTCGGCGGAGATATCCGGGCTTGTCGCGCAGGCAGACATGGCAACAAGAATGAAGCCGGGGAGAATATGGCGTGATCCGAAGCTCTTCATCGTTGCTCCTTGGTAACCCTTGCTACTCGGCAGGCATTCGTTCGGCTGGCCGTATCGTCCGCGCCGACTTGGGCGTCGCGTCGCTGCTCGCGGCGCCGGTGGTGAAGACCGGCGCTATTGGCGCGCCAACCGTCGCACCACCGCCGGCAGGCGTACCGGTCGAAAGCGTCAGACTCAGTTCGATGCGCAAGACGATCGCGCGACGGCTCACCGAGAGCAAGACCAGCGTCCCGCACTTCTATCTGACGGCGCGCTGCAATCTCGATCCGTTGCTGGCCCTCCGCGGGCGGCTCAATGCGGCACTCGAAGGAAGCGGGATCAAGCTGTCGGTCAATGATTTTCTGATCAAGGCGCTCGCGCTCGCGCTGGAGGAAGTCCCCGACGCCAATGTCCAGTTCGGCGGCGATGTGCTGCACCGGTTCGACCGCGTCGATGTGTCGATGGCGGTCGCAATCGACGGCGGGGTGGTAACTCCGGTCCTCCGCGATGTCGGCGCCTTGTCGCTCTCCGCCATCGCGGCGCAGAGTAAGGCGCTAGTCGCGAAGGCGCGCGACGGCAAGCTGACCCCCGATGACTATGAAGGCGGCACCGCGTCGCTCTCCAACCTCGGCATGTTCGGCATCGACGAGATGGTCCCGGTGATCAATCCGCCGCAGGCGCTGATCCTCGGCACTGCCGCCGGCAGCGAGCAGCCCTGGAAGGTCGACGGCGAGATAGGACTTGCGTCGATCATGGCCGCAACTGCCAGCTTCGACCGCCTTGCCATCGATGGCGCAGTCGGCGCAGAATTCATGGCAGCCTTCCGCAGGCTCGTGGAGAACCCGCTCCATATAGCCGTTTAGCTGCATTGTGGCACGATTGGCCGGTAGGAGACCGTCTGCTTCTGAACGCCAGCTCAAGATAGCGGACAAAGGAAGCTAGAAGCTCGTCGTGCTCATCACGGTCATCACGGGCACCGAGGTAAGTGCAACGTGCGTACCAACCTATTGAAATCAGGACACGGCCTTTCCTATATTCTCGCCGCAGCCGAACGGGCTGCAACATCCTCAACTTGGCATGGAGAAGAAGATGTCCAGCAAACATATCGAATATCTCCGGCGCGAGCATGCCCGCCTCGAAGCCGAAATCGATCGGGAAGCGCGGAAACGCTTGCCCGACGAGGTCCTCATCGCGCGGCTCAAGAAGCTGAAGCTGGCGATCAAGGATCAGATCGCTGCCTGGAGCAGCGAGACCGGCGGCAGCCGCGTTGCCTGACAAACCGCGGTGTCGCCAAGCGCGGCACCGCCCTTCAGGCCGGGCCGCTGCGCTGACCTCTGCGATAAGCTGTGGCCAGCGGTTGGCGACACGTCTTGAAACCGGAAAATGGCTTCCTAATTTTTCCGCGGACGCCGGATTTTCGGGTCCTTCAGGACATAGAGAGCGCCGGCTCTATGTACCGGCGCATCTCATGCCCGAATTGCTTCAATCAGGAGGATTTGGAAATGAGAACCGACTTTGACTTTACCCCCTACCGCCGCTCGACGGTGGGTTTCGATCACCTCTTCGACCTGCTCGAGAAAGGCCAGCGCGGCGAGACGTCCGACGGTTATCCCGCCTTCGACATCGTGCGCGAGGCCGACGACCGTTTCCGGATCACGCTCGCGGTTCCGGGCTTCAAAGCCGACGAGATCGAGATCGTGGCGCAGCAGAACCAGCTGACGGTCTCGGGCAAACCGGCCGAAGAGGATACGAAGAGCACCTATTTGCACCGCGGCATCGCGCGGCGCGCGTTCGAGCGTCGCTTCCAGCTCGCCGACTATATCGAGGTCGGCGGCGCGAGCTTCGCCGACGGCCTGCTCGCGATCGAACTCAACCGGGTCATCCCCGAGGCGATGAAACCGCGCAAGATCGAGATCGGCAGCAACGCCGCCGAAGCGCGCCGGATCGGATCGTCGAAGGAAAAGGCGCTCGAACACGCCTGACGTCCTGCGGGGCCGCTGGTTCAGCGGCGGCCCCGCTTCCCTTCAATACAGGAGAGTGGTCCGGCTAACCGCCGGGCATGCGAAAACGCCTCCGTCGCCCGGTCAGTCGATCGCGCGGATAATATCCGCCGCGCGCCATTCGGCGGGTCCGATCAACGCGTCATGCGCGATCCGCACCGAATGAAGCGCGGCTTCGATCTGCCGACGCCACATCGCCAGAAAGTCGAACAACACCGGAAAGTCGGGCGAAAGATCATAGTCCTGCCAGACGTACAGCTGGAGCAGCGACGGGTGATCGGGCCGGTAATAATGGATTTCGGCGGTGGTCAGCCCATAGCCGTCCAGCTGCGCGATCAGCGCGCGGTCGGTCATGGCGCGCGCGCCTCGCCGCCATCGAGCGAGCGGAGCGCCGCGAGCACGTCGTCGACCGGAACGGCGCGGCGCGCGCCCGGTGGTTTGCGAAGCGCAGGTTTGTTGCGGACCGACGCGCGGTCCGATGCCCAGGATGCGAGAAGAGCGCGCTTGACCTCGGGCTCGAGGCTCGGGTGATGCGCCACGTCAAAGGGGTGAAGAAAACGGGAAAATGGCTCGGACATGATCGTGCCTCCTTCCTTGTTGCCATTCCTTTCTCGTCCTGCGGCAAGGTGCCGCGGGACCAGATTTTGGGAGCGAAGCGAGTCGAGTCAAGAGGGCGCAGGCCGTTGATAAGGGGTATTTTGTCACTCTCCTGCAAGGAGTGCCAAAAAATTTCAACCGCCCTCTTGAAGCGAAAAAAACCGCTTCCTAGCTCATCGGCGCCGCGCGTCCCGGACAGGCGCGCCGGCTTATCATATCGTTATGCAACATGGAGGTTATGCATGCATTTCCGTCCCTTGCACGACCGTGTGGTCGTCCGCCGCATCGAAGCCGAGGAGAAGACCTCGGGCGGCATCATCATCCCCGACACCGCCAGGGAAAAACCGCAGGAGGGCGAAGTCGTCGCCGTCGGTCCGGGCCTCCGCGCCGAGGACGGCACGGTGACTGCGCTCGACGTCCAGGCCGGCGATCGGATCCTGTTCGGCAAATGGTCGGGCACCGAAGTCCGTATCGACGGCGAGGAACTGCTCATCATGAAGGAGAGCGACATTCTCGGCGTCATCGAGCAGGCCGAGGCCCTCAAAAAGGCGGCCTGACGCCGCATTCATCCATCAACTGAAAGGACAGCAAGAAGGAGGTCAAAATGGCTGCCAAGGAAGTGAAATTTGCGTCGGACGCGCGTGATCGCATGCTGCGCGGCGTGGATACGCTTGCGAATGCAGTGAAGGTCACGCTGGGTCCCAAGGGCCGCAATGTCGTGATCGAGAAAAGCTTCGGCGCGCCGCGCATCACCAAGGACGGCGTCACCGTCGCCAAGGAAATCGAACTGGCCGACAAGTTCGAGAATATGGGCGCGCAGATGCTGCGCGAGGTCGCCTCGAAGCAGAATGACAAGGCCGGCGACGGCACGACGACCGCGACCGTGCTCGCGCAGGCGATCGTCCGCGAAGGCTCGAAGGCGGTCGCCGCGGGCATGAACCCGATGGACGTCAAGCGCGGCATCGATCTTGCCGTGAACGCGGTCGTCGAGGATTTGAAGTCGCACGCGAAGTCGGTCGAAGCGAACAGCGAGATCGCGCAGGTCGCGACCATCTCGGCGAACGGCGACGAAGAGGTCGGCAAGATTCTCGCCGAGGCGATGGAGAAGGTCGGCAACGAGGGCGTGATCACGGTCGAGGAAGCGAAGAGCCTCGCGACCGAGCTCGAGACGGTCGAAGGCATGCAGTTCGACCGCGGCTACTTGAGCCCCTATTTCATCACCAACGCCGAGAAGCTGAAGGTCGAGCTCGACGATCCCTACATCCTCATCCACGAGAAGAAGCTGTCGAACCTGCAGGCGATGCTGCCGCTGCTCGAAAGCGTCGTGCAGTCGGGCCGGCCGCTGCTCATCATCGCCGAGGATGTCGAGGGCGACGCGCTCGCGACGCTCGTCGTCAACCGCCTGCGCGGCGGGCTCAAGGTCGCCGCCGTCAAGGCGCCGGGCTTCGGCGATCGCCGCAAGGCGATGCTCGAGGATATCGCGGTGCTGACCGGCGGCAATGTCGTCAGCGAGGAACTCGGCATCAAGCTCGAGAGCGTCAAGATCAACATGCTCGGGCGCGCCAAGAAGGTCGTCATCGACAAGGATAATACGACGATCGTCGATGGCGTCGGTTCGAAGTCCGACATCGAGGGTCGGGTCGCGCAGATCCGCCAGCAGATCGAGACGACCACCAGCGACTATGACCGCGAGAAGCTCCAGGAGCGGCTCGCCAAGCTCGCGGGCGGCGTCGCGGTGATCCGCGTCGGCGGCGCGACCGAGGTCGAGGTCAAGGAGAAGAAGGACCGCGTCGACGACGCGCTCCACGCGACCCGCGCGGCGGTCGAGGAAGGCATTCTTCCCGGCGGCGGCATCGCGCTGCTCCGTTCGCTGAAGGCGCTCGAAGGCCTGAAAGCCGCGAACGACGATCAGCAGTCGGGCATTGACATCGTGCGCCGGGCGCTTCGCGCGCCCGCACGCCAGATCGCCGACAATGCGGGCGAGGATGGCGCGTGGATCGTCGGCAAGCTGCTCGAGAGCGAGGAGTATAGCTGGGGCTTCAACGCCGCCACCGGCGAATATCAGGACCTCGTCAAGGCCGGCGTCATCGACCCCGCCAAGGTCGTGCGCACCGCGCTCCAGGATGCGGCTTCGGTCGCCTCGCTGCTGATCACCACCGAGGCGCTCGTCGCCGAGCTGCCGAAGGAAGAGAAGACGGCGCCGATGCCGGCGATGGACTTCTGACATGCGGAGGGCGGCGATTGCCGCCGCCCTCCATCTTCATGACGGGAAGGAGATTACGGGAGATAAGTCATGCCTTTTGGTGGACAAAGCATTCAAAGCTGCGCAGCGCAGATCAAGCTCCAGCACGGCAGGCAAGCGGAGTTTATCGTCGCCCGTCAGGCTCGGTGGGCGCGCGAACGCGGCAATGAGGAAGAGATCGCGTTTTGGGAAGCCGTCCGCGAAGACCTCGACCGAAAGCTCTCGCGTCACTGATGGCCGATTTCCGACGGTCAGCTTTCACGCCGGGATTGAGAAGCGGACACTCGCCGTGGCTAAGGCAGGATGAAGCAAATCGACACCGATAGCAAAAGTCTGGTTATCCCGCCGTAGTGCGTGGGCGTGTCTACGGCGGTGCCGCACAACCAGGAAGCGCTAACACCGAAAGCCCACCCCCTCACCAAATGTGACCGTGTCGATCAAGCGACGATACCCATCGACGATCTCGATTCGATGCTCGGCGACGAGACAACCCACGAAGGCTGTTTCCGCAGCCATCTTCCGCGCCGCCCTGTAAGCTATCGCTATGGCGGCGTACGCGTCGGCACATTCGACGCCCCTGCAGGTTGACCGTGGCATCATCGTCGTAAAGGTCGAAGTAGTAACGCGGTCGTCGCCGCCTCCATCACTTCCTGGCGCCCCTGAACGCCGCCTGACAAAATGACCGGTCGCCGGGTGCACTTCTCTTGGCCGTCAGAGAGCAATTCATCAGGCGGCGCCGAGTTCCACTGCCGCGCGATGTTCCTTAACCTGGCCGCCCTCCTCTTAACCTGCGTTACAATCATGAGAAAAGCTTGATTGTTGCCGACGCCCGCGACGCAACTCGGAGGCGCCGCCGACGTTTTCCCTTCCGACCCCGAATGGGCATGACGGCTGTGGTCGAACCTGCAGCGCCCTGCTTCGGTGGCTCGTCCAAACGCCGACGCAAACGGCCCGCAATCTGGAGACTGCCATGAAATCCGAACGGAAGCCTGACGACAAGGACGCAACACACATTCTCGCTGCGGATCACCGCGCCGTCGAGGAGCTGTTCGAGCGTTTCGAGAAAAGTTCGAGCAAGGACAAGAAAGGCGAGATTGCCCTGCAGATCTGCAACGAACTCAAAATCCACGCGGAGGTCGAGGAAGAAGTCTTCTATCCGGCGCTCAAGGGCAAGATCGACGACGATCTCCTGAAGGAAGCTTATGTCGAGCACGACGGCGCGAAGATTCTCATCAACGACATCGTCGCATCGGGCCCCGACGACGAGTTTTTCGAGGCGAAGGTCACGGTGCTTTCCGAAGAGATCAAGCATCATGTGAAGGAAGAAGAGAAGCAGCAGGATAACATGTTCCAGCAGGCGCGGGCGGCGGGCGTCGATCTCGACGGGCTTGGCGAACAAATCCTCGCGCGCAAGAAGGAACTCAAGGCGCTGACCGAGGCGGGCACCCTGCCCCCCGCGCAGCTGGCGACGATCGCGGCGGCATGACGGTGGGAGCGTGCGCGGGCATCGTCCGCCGCGCACCATGCCGGGAGCGGGATGAGCGATGAGAGCGCGCGCTTCGCAGTCCGACGGTCGGGCGGGTGCAGAAAAGGCGACGCTGTCTCCAACGTTGCTCGCAGCGCGAGCCGCGCTCGGCTCGATCAAACCGCCGATAGCCGCTTTTGAGCTCGGAGAATATGAGATCGAACTCTGTCCGGGCGCCGATGCGATCTGGCTGATCGTGCGTCGGCTCGGACGGGGCGGCATCGCCCTCCGCGCGGCGCACCTCGCGCCTGGCGACACCATAGACATCCGCAAGCCGCGCGCGCGCGAACGTATTCGGATCGAAACCGGCGGGGTGCTCGGAAAGTATGAAGTCGCGATAGTCTCGAGCGCGATTGGCCCGGCCGATATTCGCGTCACGACCCGGTTTACGCCGTGCGAGCCGACGCTCATCCCGGTTCTGCCCCGGGATCTTTTCCCCTTCGGAAGCTGCTGCGATCCGCTGGCTGCGCGCGGGAGGGTGACGGCCGTGCAACGCGGTCTCAACACCGGCCTGTTATATTTCCAGATCGACCAGCCTGCATTCGGGAACATCCTCTACTTCCAGAACCTGACCGCGCTTGGCGACTATTTCGAGGCCAGCGGGACCAAGCCCGACGCCGTGGTCGGCGGGGTGTGGCCCGAGCTTGGCCTCGCGTTGCCGACGCCGGCCCCCGGGGAAATCCGTGAGATCGAGCCGTTTCAGCCAGGCGAGCCCCTCGCTATTTCCGATGCCATTCTGATACTGCGCCCCCACACGCCGCGCGACGAGCGCGACAGCGCGCGGCAGTTCCTCCAGATGCTCGGCGCGGCCTATCAGCATCTCGACTTGCCGCCGACCGAGTATCGCGACTGGATCGCGCGCGCCGAGGCGACGCTGCTCGACCTAGACCGCGCGCCCGAGGCAACGATCCGCCATTATGGCCACCGCTACGTTCATCCCTATACCGCCGCGGAATATCCGGACTCGATGGTGCAGATGTCGATCGTCGAGGCCATTCACGAGTGGGGCAAGTGGCAAGGCGAACCCCATCGGCTCGAGACCGAATTTTTTGCGGGCATGGGTCGGTTCTACGATAGGAAGCTCGGGACGATCCGCCGCTATCTTCCCAACGTTGGCGACGACAAGGACGCCGATGCCGTCGACAGCTGGTATCTCTACCATCCGCTCCTGAACCTCGGCCGCCTCGCTCTCGGAGGCGATGCGAAGGCGAAGCGCCTGTTCCTGAAGTCGCTCGATTATGGGATCAAGGCGGCGCATCACTTCGACTATAAATGGCCGATCCAGTACAAGATCACCGATTTCTCGGTCATTACGGAAACGGCGGGCGCCGACGGGCGCGGGCAGACCGACGTCGGGGGAGTCTATGCATGGGTGATGCTCCAGGCGTTCGAGCTCACCGACGAGAAGCGCTATCTCGACGAGGCGCGCGCCGCGATCGATGCCGCGATCGGCCTGGGATTCGACATCAACTATCAGGCGAACCTCACCGCTTGGGGCGCGGCCGCCTGCATGCGCCTCTGGCGGATCACCAACCGCGATGTCTATCTCGAGCAGAGCTATGTCTATCTCGCGAGTTTCTTCCACAATTGCGAAATCTGGGAGAGCCGGATCGGCCTTGCTGCCCATTATCGCAATTTCCTTGGCGTAACCTGTCTGCAGGATGCGCCCTATATGGCGATCTACGAATGCTTCGACAGCTATGCCGCGTTCGAACATTATCTTGCCGACAGCGGTCCCGAGCTCGAGCCGGCCGCGCGGATGCTCATCTCGGAATATTGCAAATATGCCCTCGACCGCGCGTGGTTTTACTATCCCGACGCGCTTCCCGAGGAAGCGATCGCGAAGAAGCAGCGCGAGAATAACGGCCATATCGATCGCAGCCTCTCTTTCCCGCTCGAGGACCTCTACGCCGACGGCCAGCCGGCGGGTCAGGTCGGCCAGGAGATTTATGGAGCGGGCGCCGCATTCATCTTCGCGACGCGCAGCTTCCACCGCGTCGAGGGCGCACCTTTCCTACTCTTTTGCGATCATTTCCTTTGCGCGAGCGAGCGTGTCGGCCAGCGCATTCTCTCGCTGACGCTGAACGGCGGCGAGACCTGCGAGGCGCGCCTTGCCTTCGTGAGGGCGAGGCGCCGCAAGCTTCGCGCCGTCCGCGTCTCCACCGCCGACGGCGACAAGCTGCGCCCGCACGAAGAACTGCCCGATCGCACCGAATTTCGGGTGCCCGCGAGCGGACGCTTGGTGATCGACTGGGATTAGCAGGCAGCGCCTTCACGCCCCGGCAGTCCGGGCCATGGCGCTGCGAATGAATGGAAAGGAGAAACGGTTGACAGTGATTGAGCGAGGCGAACCCGCGCGGCGCACCCAGCCGGGTCGGCGCGCCGCAGGACCGGAGACCGTTGCCGCGAGCGATACCAGCGACGAAACCCCCGTGACCTACACGCTTTGCTATGAGGATGATCACCGGGGTCTCGAGAAGCGCGTGCGTTTCGAGGCCCGCAGCCCTGCAATCGCACTCGACATCGCGCGCGGCGAGGCCGAAGGCCGATGGGCGCTACTGATGCGCGGGGGCGAGATATTGTGCCGTCTCGAGCGCGAAGACATCGGTCCCGGCTCGCTCTGGGTGATCGATGGTCCCGGCTCGCAGCACATCGGGGCCTCACCGTGGACGCAATAGAGGAGGCCCGGCAAATGCTCGCGGCTGCACTGCATGGGACAGCGCTTCAAATTGCGACCGCCGAAAGCTGCACGGGCGGCCAGCTCGCCGCGCTGCTGGCACGCGACATCGCTCTCGGCCCCCACCTCGATCGCGGCTTCGTCGCCTATTCGGCCCGCTCCAAATGCGAACTGCTCGGCGTCGACCGCGCCATCGTCGAGCGGTGCGACGCCGTCTACACCGCGGTCGCGGAGGCGCTCATGCGCGGGGCGATAGACCGTAGCGATGCCGACCTCGCGATCGGCATCACCGGCTTTTGCGGCCCGCGCGAGAAAGATGAAGAGGTCGGCCTCGTCTATATCGGCGGCGGGGTGCGAGGCAGCCGCGTCGAAGTGCACGAATTCCATTTCGGCGACCAGGGCCGCGATTGCGTCCTCGACGCGGCGGTCGCCGCCGCGCTCGACCTGCTCGCCGCGCTGGGGCGCGATGCCGGCGCAGAGCCCGGCAAGAGTGAAGGAGACAAGATATGAAGCGCTACGCCTATGCCTGGATCACCCTCGGCTTCTTTCTGGTTTCGATCGCCGGCCACTGGATCTTCGGCTGGTACAGCTTCGTCGACGAGGCACGCGAGCATCACCAGACGCCCGAAGTCCAAGCCTATCTCATGGAGATGGGCCGCGATACGTTCGAGAATTGGCAGTCCGAGTTTCTCCAGCTTCTCTGGCAGGTCGTCGGGCTCGCCTATTTCCTCTATGTCGGCTCGCCCGCCTCCAAGGAAAATGACGACCGGCTCGAGGCAAAGATCGACGAACTCATCCGTCTCACCGGCGCCGAACGCGCCGACGCGCTGATCGACGAGATCGACCGGCGATATCTTCGTACCGGCGGACATGCGAAACCCCATGGTCACGGCGACCTCGGCCATGAGTAGAACCAGAAGCCGCGGCGGCGCGCTTGATCGCATCTTCACGCGGATCGCCAGCTGGTCGGCGCATATCATCGGCAAACCGCTCGCGTTCATCCTTTCGAGCGTCTTCGTCATCGTGTGGGCGGCGACCGGTCCGCTACTGCACTATTCGGACACGTGGCAGCTCATCATCAACACCGCGACGACGGTGCTGACCTTTCTCGCCGTTTTTCTCATCCAGAACAGCCAGAACCGCGACGGCGCGGCGATGCAGGCGAAGCTCGACGAGATATTGCGCGCACTCGACAAGGCGCGGGTCGAGTTCGTCGGGATCGAGCATCTCACCGATGAACAGATCGAACAAATCCGGCACGCGCTCGAACAGGACATCGCGAAACGCAACGGCAAGGAAGGCACGGCCGGCAGGACGGTCGAGGCGCTGCTCGAACGCACGTAACGCCGCGGCCGCGCCCAAGACATCCGACCGATTGCCGCGGTCCGTTTCAGAAGATCTTCTGTATCTGCGGCTCGATCCTCAGCGTTACGACATCAACCCCGGCGGGCCGGGTCGCAGCGTAAAAGATTGCGTCGGCGACGGCTTCGGGAGGCAGGAGCTCGTGCGCGGCCATCAGCCGCGCGCGCTCCTCCGCAGGGAAAGGCTGCATGGTCGTATTGATCGCTCCGGGTTCGATCAGGGTGACGCGGATATTCTCGCGCATGAGTTCCTTGCGCAGAGTCTCGGCAAAGGCGGCAACGCCGCCCTTGGCCGCATTATACACGCTCTCTCCGACGGCCTTGATGTGAACACTGATCGAACCCACCAGGATGATCGTACCACCTTCGCCATGTCGGCGAATGCGCTCGACCGCGCGCTGCGTGCAGGCGACATAGCTCATGAGATTGCTCTCGACGACGTAGCGCCAGTCCCTTTCGGCCATCGCCATCAGCGGATCGGCGCCGACACCCGCGGCGGCGACGAGGATATCGAGGCGGCCGGACGCTTGATCGGCCGCGTCAAACAGTCGGTCGATCCCTTCCGGCGAAGAAAGATCGGCGTCGATGAAAGCCGGCGCGTGATCGGCCATGAAAGCGGGAGCTCCGCTGCCGGGCCGATCGGTCAGGATGAGTTCGGCACCCGCCTCCGCGAGAAGGCGCGCGGCGGCGGTCCCGACGCCGCCTGCCGCACCGGTGACGAGGATCGTTTTGCCAATCAGGCCCTTTGCGTCCATTGCCAGATCCTCAACGACTGTCGAGCAGGGCCGCTCCGCCGCCGCCTCGATGCAGATAAATATCGGAAAACTGGGCAATTTCCTGCAGCCGCGTCATGCTTTCGACACGCAGCCGCCTGCCGGCGCGCCAAATCGCCCGCTTTTCGGCAAGCCGCTTGACCATCCGGTTGATGTGAACGGGCGTCAGCCCCAGCACATCGGCGAGCTGTTCCTGGGTGAGCGGCACGTCGAAATCGCGAACGGGCAGCCCGGCGGTTTCGCCGACCCGGTAGAATATCTCGCAGAGCAGATGCGCGAGGCGTGCTTCGGCATTCCGCCGCCCGATGTTGAGCAGCCATTCGCGCGAGATCGATGCTTCGACCAGTATGTCGACGATCAGCGCGCGCGCTATCGACGGTCGTGCCGCCGCAAGCGTCTCCAGTTCCTTCAGCGGCACACGCGCAATCACCGCAGGGGTGAGGGTCCGCATGTCGTGGTCGGCGGTGCGGACATAGGCCGATTGCAGGTCGAGGGCTTCGCCCGGTATCTTGAGGGCGACGATTTGACGTCCGCCGTCAGCGGCGACCTTGTAGCGAAATACGAACCCGTCGAGCAGGATCGGGCAGACGATTGCCTGCTCGCCTTCGCGCAACAGTTGTGTATCGGCATCCAGCCGGACCAGATTGTGCGAGAGATCGCTCAACGCCAGCTGATCGTTGGTCGACATCGGGGTCCGGTTGAGAAGCTTTCGTATGAAGATGCTGAGCGGCCCGAGCTCCATGGCGCGGCTGTGATAATTCATCCAGCTATTATTTTGGCAGCTTTCGTTCACAAAGCCTCCATCTCCTTCTCCCCTTGCTCAACAGCGTCCGCGCAAGATTGTTCCTTGTTGCGCGCGCGCCTTCGGCTTCCGGCACAGCCACGCGACGGACGACGTATGGACGAGCGATCGCGATCGACGGCGTTCTCGCCGCGGTCCTGACACCGCTCGCACGCGAGGCAAAAAAGTGCTGACTGGTTCGTCATATTTGCATGCTTGATACCGCTCGCCATCGAGGCTCGTCGTGGCAGCCGCGACGCTGCTGAGGGGATCCGTCCAGCACCCGCCGACTTCGTTTGGGCATCGGGTCGGAGCGACCTTTGCCGCTACGGTATAATCGGATCTTCCAAAATCAGGCGGAGGACGCGGACCGCGCCTGCATACGATAGAAGCGTTCCTTCAGCCGGATTTCGCGCATCAGGCTCGCAGGAAGGTCGCTGAGCGCCTTGAGACCGGTCACCGTCGCGAAATTGTGGATCGAACCAAGTGTTTCCTTGACGAGGTGGCGCACCACTTCCTCCCGGCTCGCCTCGCCCTCTTCTTCGACGAGTCCGAGACGATGCAAAGCGTAAAGGCCAAGCAACGCCGACAGAAGAAAATAGAAATCCCAACTGCTAAGACCGATCGAAAGATAGGTGAACACGCCGTCGGGATTGGTCCAACGCCCGATAAATTCGAGCTGACGCGCGGCGAAGAAGTCGGCGAGCGTACCGCCGAGGATCGGCGCGCTCCCGGCGGCGACTGCGGTCACGACGGCGCCGGCGGCAAGATAAGATGCGGCGTCGCCGCGCGGCGACAGCTTGAGCGCGATATTGGCGGTCGACAGTGTGA
>CBJKNR010000055.1:0-13231 GCA_966417555.1 uncultured Sphingopyxis sp. | reverse complement strand
CGTCACCCGCGCTTTCGCCTGTCGGCTGCGGCTCGGCCGCGACGGTCGAGAAGAGCCCTGTCGCGACCAGCGCCTGCCGCAGGTCGTCGACCTTGCGGCTGTCATAGAGGTCGCCGCGCTTGAAGCGCGCCAGTACTGCGACATGCTCGGCGTCGAAGGCGAGATCGCCCGTCGTCTCGATCCCGCCGAAGCGCGACCGTTTGCCGGTTTCGACTGGCAGTGTGTAGACACCGTCGCCCGTCGCGCCGTCGAGCAATATGTCGCGCTGTCCGACCTTGGCGAAGGGATAGCCCTCCTGCGGAAGCTTGAGCGCGATCGCCGCTTCGGCGCCCTGGATGCGCTGCGCGACGATCGGCTCACCGACGCTCAGCGGGAAATTGTCGGCGATCAGATTGGGCGGGATGGTCGGCGCCGCGTCGATGATGATGTCGGATAGCGTGTATCGCTTCCCCGGCTTCACATCGATGATCGCGGTGATCGACCGGGGCTGTCGCGCCTGGCCTTCCTGGCCCTCCACTCGCTCGCCGCGGTCGATCCGCGTGTCGACCACCGCGTCATAATAGCCTTCGGAGGCGAGGATGCGCTGCATCAAGTCGCCATCGGCGGTCAGGCGCGCGCGGATCATCGCGGTATTTTCGGCCTTCCCGTCGCCGTCATAGAGCGCCGACAGGTCGCCGAACAGGTCGGCGAGATCGGCGTCGGTGCTGTCGTCGGCGGGCGCCAGCCCGTTGACCTTCACCGAATAGGCGATGTCGACATCGTCCTTGTCCTCCTCGGCCTCGGCGAACTGGACCGGTTCGACGTCGAAGTTCTCGAGTGGCGGCAGCGGCGCTGCAAGCTCGCTGTCGCTGATCGGCGCGTCGCCGATCGCCTCGACCGTATCGCCATCGGCAAGCGCCGGCACGGGCACGCCATCAACCTCGGGCACTTGCGCATCGGCCGCCGCGCCGTCCGGCGTCGCGCGCCTTGCGGCCTCGGCCGCCTGGCGCCTTTCGAAGTCGGCAATCGATTCGAGCGGACGATCGAGTTCGGGGTCATCGTCGGCGCTGATCGGAGGGATCGCCTTCTCGAACTCCTCGTCCCCGATGATCGGCGCCACATCGGGCAGCACGACATCGGGAGGCGGCGGCGTCGGGGCGGCGATGGGTTCGGCCGGCGGCGCCCCCACGGTTGGAACCACGGCAGGCGGCGTTGCCTCCTGCGCCTGCGCCGCGCTGGCCCACGCCATACAAAGAAAAGAGGTCGCCCTGATCAAAAGCGGCCGCATCCGCGAGGATCGGCGCCGTGAAGATACGCTGAAATATTCAGATTTTTTCATCTGCTGGCCACCGATGCACACTTGTGGCTTGCGAGATTTGGCTGTGCAACCCGTTTCTCCCCGTTTTCAACGCTAACTCTCCGACTATGGGACGGTTCCCGGCGATGCGGCGAGTTGCACCCAGGGGAAAAGGTCAGCTGTCGGCGCCGAACAGGTCGCGGCTGTAGACCTTGCCCGCGACGTCGGCGAGATCGTCGGTTACGCGGTTCGCGATGATGACATCGGCTTCGGCCTTGAAGGTGCCCAGATCGCGGATGACGCGCGAGTTGAACAGCCTGTCATCCTCGACCAGCGGTTCATAGACGATCACCTCGATCCCCTTCGCCTTCACACGCTTCATCACGCCGAGGATGCTGCTGGCGCGAAAATTGTCCGACCCCGCCTTCATCGCGAGCCGATGGATGCCGACGACGCGCGGCTGGCGCTTGATGATTTCGGACGCGATGAAATCCTTGCGCGTCGTATTCGAGGACACGATCGCCTGGATCAGATTCTGCGGCACGTCCTGATAATTGGCGAGCATCTGCTTGGTGTCCTTGGGCAGGCAATAGCCGCCATAGCCAAAGGACGGATTGTTGTAGAAGCTGCCGATCCTGGGGTCGAGGCAGACGCCTTCGATGACCTGCCGCGAATCGACGCCGTGCGCGGCGGCATAGGTGTCGAGCTCGTTGAAGAAGGCGACGCGCATGGCAAGATAGGTGTTGGCGAACAGCTTGATCGCCTCGGCCTCGGTGTTGCCGGTCTGCAGTATCGCCGCCTCGGGCTTGAGCGATCCTTCGAGCAGGAGCCGGGCAAACTCTCCGGCGCGCGGATGCGTGTTCCCGACGATGATCCGCGACGGATGGAGATTGTCATGGAGCGCACGCCCCTCGCGCAGGAACTCGGGCGAGAAAACGATGGCGTCGGTGCCAAGCTCGGCGCGCATCCGTTCGGTGAAGCCCACCGGGACGGTCGATTTGACGACGATCAGCGCGTCGGGCGCCATCGCCAGCGCGTCGGCAATGACACTCTCGACGCTGCTCGTGTTGAAATAATTGGTATCGGGATCATAGTCGGTGGGCGTCGCGACGATGACGAAACGGGCGCCGGCATAGGCCGCTTCGCGATCGGTCGTCGCCACAAGATCGAGCGTCCGGTTCGCCAGATAATCCTCGATTTCGGGGTCGGCGATCGGCGATTGCCTCGCGTTGATCTGCTCGACCTTGCGCGCGTCGATGTCGAGTGCGACGACTTCGTTGCGCTGTGCCAGGAGGATGGCGTTCGAAATACCGACATAACCGGTACCAACAACGGCAATCTTCGCCCGGATCGTGGATCCGGCTGCCTGCTGTTCTTCGGGATCGGGCAAGTTTTTCTTCCTCTTGGGCCGGGTCGCGGCCACTCCCTAGCAAGCGCCGGTGATGCGCTCAACCACCGCGGCGTTCAGGTGCCGCAGAAGGTAGTGTAGGGCGCCGCGTCCGCCGGTGCAGGCTCCGCAAAATCGGCCCATTCGGGTCGCTCGACATAGGGATTGCGGACGACCACCAAAAGATCGAGCCAGAGCGACATATCGCCCGCTTCCGCGCTCGCAAGCGCCGCCTCGAGCTTGTGGTTGCGCGGAATATAGAGCGGATTGACCGCATCCATGGCATCAGCCCGTTCGAGCGGCGCGCCGGTTTCGCGCGTCAGCCGCTCCCACCAGTTGGCGACCCACGGTGCCATCGCCTCGGGGTCCGCCGACAGGCTTTCGAGCAAGGCGCCGTCGCCGCGCAGCATCATCGCCAGACCGCGAAAGAAGCGTGTGAAATCGACCTGATGCTTTTCCAGTTCGTCGAACAGCGCGTCGATGAGAACCTCGTCGCCTTCGTCGGCTTCGACGAGCCCCAGTTTTCGCCGCATCGTCGCCAGCCACGCCGCGCCGAAGCGCTTGGGAATCGCCTCGACCATCGCCTTGGCCGCATCGACGCCGGCAGGATCGACCGCATGGATCGCGGGCAGCAAGGCTTCGGCGAAACGTGCCATGTTCCAGTGCATGATCTGCGGCTGGCGGCCATAGGCATAGCGGCCATTGGCGTCGATCGAACTGAACACGGTGTTGATCGCAAAACGGTCCATGAAGGCACAGGGGCCATAGTCGATCGTCTCGCCGCTGACCGCGACATTGTCGGTGTTCATCACGCCGTGGATGAAGCCGATGCCGAGCCAGTGCGCCACCAGCTCGCATTGCAGGGCGATAACCCGGTCGAGCAGCGCGAGCGAGGGGTTCGCGGCCTCGGCAAGGTCGGGAAAGTGCCGGCGAATGCTGTAGGTCGACAGCTGCGCGACATGGTCGGCGCCGAAATGCGCGGCAAAGAACTGGAAGGTTCCGACGCGGATATGGCTGCTCGCGACACGCGTGAGCACGGCGCCGGGGTGCGCACGCTCACGCTGGACGCGATCTCCCGTCGCAACCGCCGCGAGCGCCCGGGTCGTTGGTACGCCCATCGCGGCCATCGCCTCGGACACGAGGAATTCGCGCAATACGGGGCCGATCGCTGCCTTGCCATCGCCGTTGCGCGAGAAGGCGGTCGGGCCCGACCCTTTCAGCTGCAGGTCGAACCGCGCCCCGTCGGGAGCGACGATCTCCCCCAGCAGCAACGCCCGGCCGTCGCCGAGCTGGGGCGAAAAATGTCCGAATTGATGCCCCGCATAGGCAAGCGCGAGCGGGTCGGCCCCTTCGGGCATTTCTTCGCCCGAGAAAATGCGCGCGAGCTGCTCGTCGGTTGCGTCGGCGACGTCGATGCCCAATCGTGCGGCAAGCGCGTGATTGAAGACGAGAAGCTCCGGTGCCGACGGCTTGGCCGCCTCGGCGGGCGCATAGAAGCCCTCCATGGAATCGTGAAAGCTGTTTTCGAACGCGAGATCCATGCTGCCTATGTCGAGCGCCGACCTCATGAATGCAAGTGGCCGGGCCGTTCGACGACCCGGCCATCGATTTCAGGCGTCGATGTCGAGCCCCAGCGCGATCCGGCCGCTGAGTTCCCTTTGCGTGGGTTCCTGAAGCGGATGGAAGCGCGCGCCCTGCACGTCGCGGAATGCGCGTTCGATTGCCGACCCCTTGTAGAAGGCAGCGCCTCCGGCAACTTCCAGCGCAAGCTCCGCGGTGCGGATTGCAGCGCGGCCCGCGACCGTGCGGCCGGTCATGACGGCGCTCGTCGTCTCCGGACCGGGCGCCGCGCGTTCGGCCGTGGCGATCATCGCGGCGAGCGCTGTCTCGGCGGTCCAGAACGCATTCTGCATTTCGCCCGCCAGCCCCACCAGCCCGGTGTTCGCCACCTTCTTCCGCGCCGCTTCGAGCGCGGCATCGCGTGCGCCCTCGGCCACGCCGAGATAGGCCGAATAGATCAGCGGAAAGGCGATCATGCTGATGATGTGGAACAGCGGATGCCATTTGCCCTGCGGCCGCCTGCCCGACACCGCGGCATCGGCCAGGAAGACGTCCTTCAGTTCGACATCGTGCGATCCGGTACCGCGCATGCCCATCGTGTCCCACGTGGCGAGGATCGTCACACCGTCGGCACCGAGCGGAACGCCGAAATGGAGCACGCTCGGCCCGGCTTCGGGATCGTCGTGGACCGCGCTCGTCATCAGGATATTGCCCGCCTGGCAACCGCTCGAGAAAATCTTGCGCGCATTGATCAGGAAGCCGCCCTCGACCTTGGTCGCGGTGCCGCTTCCCTGCAGCCAGTCGGAGCCGCCGCTCGACACGAGCACCAGATTTTCGGCCGCGACACGGCGCAGCAAGCCGTCGGTTGGCGCCTGCATATGCTGCCAGCGCCACGCCGCGACTGCCACCTGGTGACAGTGCATCGAGAAGGCGAGCGCGGTCGAGCCGCAGCTCTTGCCGAGCAGGCGGACGATCCCGCAAAGCGTCGCATAATCGAGCCCGTCGCCGCCGAGTTCGACCGGCACCGCGGCGCCGATCAGCCCGGCTTCGCGCAGCAGCGCATAATTGTCCGCGACGAAGCTGCCGTCGCGGTCATGATCGCCGGCGCGCGCGCCGATCGTCGCGGCGATCCTGTCTGCGACGCCGTACCAATAGTCGGGGGTTTTCGTTTCAGTCGTGGCAAGCATGTTCATCTCCATAGGTTGCCCCTTGCTGGCGATGGCTTTTGACGATGGACGGCATGGCTCGATAGTTCAGGAACTGAATCGCCCCGATACAGAAACTGAACTCGCCTGCCCCGCCCGTCCTGCGGTATAGGACGGACGAGAGGAATATAGCATGGCTAACGCCACCTATGGCCAATTCTGTCCGGTCGCGATGGCCGCGGAAATCCTGTGCACGCGCTGGACGATCGTGCTGGTACGCGAACTGGCCGCGGGCTCCACGCGTTTCAATGACTTGCGGCGCGGCGTACCCCGCATGTCGCCCGCCCTGCTATCGCAGCGGCTCAAGGATCTCGAGGCGGCGGGGATCGTCTACCGGGCCCCGGTCGAACGGGAATCGGGCGTATTCGAATATCGACTCACTCGCGCCGGACAGGAGCTTGCGCCAGTGGTCGACGCGTTCGGCGTGTGGGGCAAGCGCTGGATCGACGGCGACCTGTCGCTCGAACAGCTCGACGTGCAATTGCTCATGTGGGACATGCGGCGCGGCCTCGTGCTCGACCCGATGCCCGACCGCAAATCGATCGTGCAATTCCGCTATCCGGACCTGCCGCCCGACCGCCGGTCCTGGTGGCTGGTCGTCGAACCCGGTACGGAAACCGAACTCTGCTGGGTCGACCCCGGCTTCGACGTCGATTTATACGTCTCGACCGACCTCAAGACGATGACGGCGATCTGGATGGGTTACGATACGCTCGCCGCAGCCGCGCGCGAACGGCGGCTCATGCTGACCGGCGACGATACCCTGTCCGGGAGCATCGAAAGCTGGCTCGGTCTCAGTCCATTTGCCAAGACGAAGCCGGCGCAGGAAACGACCGCAATGGCCGAAGGGGGCTAAATTTCCGGCCCGCCGGCCGTTCGCCGGAACCGGCCGGAACGTTTTCGCCGCCGGGCAAGATGTTTCCTGTCTTGCCCCTTCCCCCCAGATTGATCATGGCGCTTGCTCGCCGCCTGCCCTATGGCGCGGCGGCAATCGCCGCGCCCGCTTCGGGCTTATCCAGATTCGGTAGAACGGAATTATGAAAAAGATATTCGTCACGGGTAGTGCCGGCTTTATCGGCTTCCATCTCTGCAAGCTGCTTATCGACGAAGGGTTCGAAGTATTCGGCCTCGATGCCATGACCGATTATTATGATGTCCGCATCAAGGAGGCGCGGCATCGCATGCTTTCGTCGGGCTCCAACCGCTTCACCGCGCAGGAATTCCGGCTCGAGGAAGCCGACCGGCTGATGGACTATGTGCGCTCGGTCCAGCCCGATGTCATCGTGCACCTCGCGGCGCAGGCCGGCGTGCGATACAGCCTCGAGAATCCCCGCGCCTATATCGACACGAATATCGTTGGCACCTTCAACATCATGGAGTGCGCTCGCGAGCTGGGTATCGGCCACCTTTTGATGGCATCGACCTCCTCGGTCTATGGTGCCAACGAGGAGATGCCCTTCGACGAGCGGCAAAAGACCGACACGCCGCTGACCATCTATGCGGCGACGAAAAAAGCCAATGAAGCGATGGCGCACAGCTATGCGCATCTGTGGGACCTGCCGACGACGATGTTCCGCTTCTTTACGGTGTACGGCCCTTGGGGTCGCCCCGATATGGCGCTGTTCAAATTCACCAAGGGGATCATCGATGGCACCCCCATCGACATCTACAATCACGGCGACATGTGGCGCGACTTCACCTATGTCGAGGATCTGGTGCGCGGCATCCGGCTCCTGATCGACGCGGTTCCGCCCGGCGTCGCCGATCGCGGCGAGCCGGTTCCCGGTGACAATCTGTCGCCCGCGGCGCCGTTCCGCATCGTCAATATCGGCAATTCCGACAAGGTCCGCCTGCTCGACTTCGTCGAAGCGATCGAGACGGAGATCGGGATGAAGGCCGTTCGAAACTATATGGACATGCAAACGGGCGACGTGCCGGCGACATGGGCCGACGCATCGCTGCTCGAATCGCTGACCGGCTATGCGCCGGCAACCGACTTCCGGACCGGCGTGCGCAATTTCGTCGCCTGGTATCGCGAATATTACGGAGTTTGATGATGACCGACGTGAATAACGCCGATGCCGTGGCAGCGCCGTCCTATGACGATGGCGTCATCGCGATCATCGGCCTCGGCTATGTCGGCCTGCCCCTTGCTGTCGAGTTCGGCAAGCAGCGCCGCGTCGTCGGTTTCGATATCGATGCGCAGCGCATCGAAGAGCTTCGCGCGGGCCACGACCGGACGCTGGAAGTCGAAACGGCGGAACTGGAAGAGGCCGGAAAGCTCGTCTTCGCGCACGACCCCGAAGCGCTGCGCGAGTGCAGCGTCTTCATCGTCACCGTTCCCACCCCCATCGACGCGCACAAGCGTCCCGACCTTACCGCGCTGAAGCGCGCTTCCGAAATGGTCGGGCGCGTGATGCCCGCGGGCGCGCTCGTCATCTACGAAAGCACGGTCTATCCCGGCGCGACCGAGGAAGATTGCGTGCCCGTGCTCGAGCAGGCATCGGGCATGACCTTCAACAGGGACTTTTTCGCAGGCTACAGCCCCGAGCGCATCAATCCCGGCGACAAGGCCCATCGGCTGCCCACCATAACCAAGGTTACCTCGGGCTCGACGCCCGCGATCGCCGAGGAAGTCGACCGGCTCTATCGCGCGGTCGTCACCGCCGGAACGCACAAGGCGCCCTCGATCCGCGTGGCCGAGGCCGCGAAGGTCATAGAGAACCCGCAGCGCGACCTCAATATCGCGCTGATCACAGAACTCGCGCTGATCTTCGCAAAGCTGGGCATCGAACCGCTCGAAGTGCTCGAGGCAGCGGGGACGAAGTGGAACTTCCTGCCCTTCCGCCCTGGCCTCGTCGGCGGCCACTGCATCGGTGTCGACCCCTATTATCTGACGCACAAGGCGCAGGCGGTCGGCTATCATCCCGAGGTCGTGCTCGCGGGGCGGCGGATCAACGATGCGATGGGCAATTATGTCGCGAACCGGCTGGTGCGCGAGATGATCGTTCGCGACATCGCGATCAAGGGCGCGCGCGTCCTTGTCCTGGGTCTGACGTTCAAGGAAAATTGCCCCGACCTGCGCAACACGCGCGTCGTCGATATCATTGCAGAGCTCGAAGGCTATGGCATGACGGTCGACAGCCACGATCCCTGGGCGTCGGCCGACGAGGCCCGGCACGAATATGGCATCGCCCTCGTCGACCCCGCCGAGGCTGCCTATGACGCGATCATTCTGGCGGTGGCGCACGACGAATATCGGGCAAGCGGCCTGCCGGGCATCATGAAATTTGCCCGGTCGGAACAGAGCCCCCTTTTCGACCTCAAGGGCATATTGAACGATCGCGACGCCACCATTCGCCTGTAGCTTGGCAGAGCGCGGGGCGCTTTCGTGCCGTCCCCGCGCTTCTTGCCGCTACCAGGTTCCGCTGAAGAACAGACGCGGCAGGTTGATCACATAGGGAAGGATCACGGCGCTGCTGAGCAGCAGGACGAAGCCGCGATCGAATATGTCGCTTTCGGCCTCGCCGCGCGACACCGACCATTCATAAGCGAGCACCACGAGCGCCCCCATGATGAGGAAGCGGTTGAAGGTCGGGAGAATGAACGCCGACACGAGAAACATCGAAGCAAAGGCCAGCACATAGAGCGGAAGGTATCCGAGACTCTTCTTCGGCGCGCGCACGAACAGATAGGCGACCGCGACGATCGCCACGCCGAAATTCTTGAGGCCGCGCGACGCTTCGGTCAGATCGATGTCGATCCGCGACCCGAGAACCGAACTCTCGAAAAAGATGCCGATGCATGCCACCGAAATCCCGATCAGGACCAGCCGCCGGCGCACGGCGAGCGCGCCGGAAATCAGCATCGAGATATGAATGCACGACAGGATCAGCGTCATGCGCGCAGCCTTGAACAGGCCCATTTCGCTCCGCGACACAAAATAATAGAAATAGATGAGCACCGAACAATAGCGAAGCGCCGACGTATCAAGCGTGAGCACGAATGCGCAGAGAAGCAGGAAGGAATAGTCATTCTTGCGGATCCGGAAAGCGAGGATCATCCCTACGATCTGGATCGCGCTTTCGGCAAGGAGCCACAGCCTGAAGTCGCGCAGCAACAGGATCAGTGCCGAGTGCAGAGGTTCCAGTTTTGTGAGGAAGAATATCTCGCTGTCGTTTACGAACGACAGCATATACACGTATGAATAATAATTCATCGTGTCCGAATTATAGTCGAAGCCCCTGAAACCCCCGATCGCGATCAGCCCCCCGGTGATGAGCAGGCCGATCAGGCTCATCGGAAGCTTGCGAAACACCACCCAACCGGCAAGCGCCGCCAGGAAGGCGCTGCCCGCATAAACTTCCAGCCAGAGCAGATCCTCGCCGAATATTTCCCAGGAAAGCATCGGCCGAGCGCCCCGTCAGACCCTAGACCGCAACGGCCGAGCAGAAGATATTCCAGCTGTCGTCGCTCGGTTCGCCACCCGCAGGAAAGCTGCGGATGACGGGCGGCCCGAAGCCGGCGACATCGAGCAACAGCGCCAGTTCCTGCGGAAAGAAATAGCGCATGCCGTGGGTTTCTTCGGCATAGCCCAGATAACGATCGCCTTCCACGGTCCACAATTTGAACGTGACGTGCGCCAGATGGCGAAAGCTGTCGATCGCCGTCGAGGCCGACCGGATCGTTTGCCCCTTTGCGCCCTCCACCACACGAACCCGGTCTTCGGGCCGCACGCCGAGCACGGCAGGACCATACCAGCAATCGAAGGCAAAGAGCCCGCCCGGACGCAGATGACGCCGCACATTCCTGAGCGCGGCCAGCACCGCCTCGTTGCTATTCATATAGCCGAGCACCGCAAACATCATCGTCGCGGCATCGAATTCGCCACCGGCTTCGAAGGTCTGGGCATCGCCGACGATCCATTCGGGCTGCGGTGCGCCTTCGGGCAGCCCGGCGACCTTTTCCTTCGCCAGCGCGATCATCGACGGTGACATGTCGACCCCGACGCAGGAAATCCCCCGCCGCGCCCATTCGAGGCTGTGTCCGCCGGTGCCGCAGCCGATGTCGAGGATATTGTTCATCGCGACGCCGTTCGCCTTCGCCGCGGCGGAGACGAGATCGCATTCGGCGACATAATCCTTGTCGCCGTACATGGCGTCATACTGGTTGGCGTAGGAGGAATCGAAAACGGTCATGTCCCGTTGCTTTCTTCAGCTCAGAATCTTGCGGACGGCAGCGCAGACATGATCCATCTGCGCTTCGGTGATCGCGAGGCCGGAGGGAATGTACAGCCCCTTGCGCGCGATCCTCTCGGTTACCGGATAGGCTTCGCCAAGGAACAGCCCCATGTCGTGAAACACCGGCTGTTCATGCATCCCGAGGAAGAAGGGACGCGTTTCGACGCCTTCCTCCTTCATCGCCGCGGCGAAGCTGGCCGCGTCGAGCGGATGATCGTCGGCCAGCAACAGCGGATAGACCCAGAAAACGCTGCGCCCCCAATTTTCCTCCATCGGCAGCTGGACGCCCGGGATGCCGGCGAGCCTCGCAGTATAGTCAGCGGCGATCGCGCGCTTGCGTTCGACGATATCCTCGATGCGCTTCACCTGGTTTACGCCCACGGCCGCCTGCATGTTGGTCATGCGATACTGATGGCCGAGCTCGGTATGGAGGAAGCGCCGGTCGGGACGGAAGCAGAGGTTGCGCAGGTCGCGGCACCGTTTGGCAAGATGATCGTCGCTGGTGAGCAGCATTCCGCCCTCGCCGGTCGTGATCAGCTTGTTGGCGAAGAAACTGAAGGTCGCGATATGCCCCATGCTGCCGCAGACCCGCCACGCGGGGGCGTCGGTATCGCGGCCCGACAGATAGCGCGCGCCATGAACTTCGGCGGCGTCCTCGATAATCGCCAGGCCATGTTTTTCGGCCAGCGCGAGGACGGGGTCCATATCGACCGGATGGCCGAACATATGGACGACCATGATCGCCTTGGTCGCCGGCGTGATCCTGGCCTCGATCTCGTCGGTGCGCATGTTGAAGGTGCGTGGGCAGCAATCGACGAGAACGGGTTTCGCGCCGACGCGCACCGCCGCGAGCGCGCAGCTGATGATCGTGTAGCTGGGCATGATGACCTCGTCGCCCTGCCCGATACCCAGCGCCTCGACCGCGACCTGCAACGCCACCGTGCCGTTCGCCACAGCAATGCCGTGCGACTGGCCGCAATATTCTGCCCAGCCCTGCTCGAACTCGTCGACATAGCGCCCGGCCGAGGAAATCCATCCCGTACGGAAAGCGTCCTCGAGCGGCCTGAAATCCTCTTCGGTCAGCAGCGGCTCGTTTACCGGCACCCACGTCATCAAAATCGTTCCTTGTCCATGTTGCCGGCATAGGGCCCTTGCTTCACCTCGAACAGGATCGTGTCCTCATAGAGATGGAAGCCGTGCCCGCCGCCCAGAAGAAGGATGATGGCCCCCTCCTCAAGATCGCGCTCGGCAACGAAATTCCGCTGGCTGTCATAGATGGTGACCCGGCATCGCCCCTTGCGCACAACGATGCACTCGTTCGTGCCCTCGACCTGCCGGGTGATCGGAAGGTGGACGTGCGCCGGGATATCCTGCCCCGCGCCATAGACGATCATACCCATCTGCAGGCTGAAGTCGCCCGGCGTCATGAAGGTGGTCTCGGCCGGTTGCCAGTGCGGATCGACGATATAGGCGAGCGGAACGCCCGCATCGCTTGCGATGATGTCGACGGGCGAAGAGCTGGTCACGCGCGAGTTCGATCAGAGCAGCGAGCGACGGCGCGCGCCGTTCGCGCGTTCGATCTCGGCCTCGGCCAGGTCAGCATCGGCCATTTCGTCGACGAGCGACTGGAAATCGACCTTCGGCACCCAGCCGAGCTTGCTGCGCGCCTTGCTCGCATCTCCGAGCAGCGTCTCGACCTCGGTCGGACGGAAATAGCCGGGATCGACCTCGACGATGCAGGTGCCGTCGGGCAGATAGCCCTTCTCCTCGACGCCCTCGCCCTCCCAGCGAATATCCATGCCAAGGCGGCGACCGGCCACCTCGACGAATTCGCGGACGCTATGCTGTTCGCCGGTCGCGATGACGAAATCTTCGGGCTTGTCCTGCTGGAGCATCAGCCACTGCATCTCGATGTAGTCGCGCGCATGCCCCCAGTCGCGCAGCGCGCTGAGATTTCCGAGATACAGGCGCTTCTGGAGGCCCAGCTTGATGCGCGCCAGCGCGCGCGTGATCTTGCGCGTCACAAAGGTTTCGCCGCGGATCGGGGACTCGTGATTGAACAGCACGCCGTTGCAGGCATACATATTGTAGGCCTCACGGTAATTGACCGTGATCCAATAGGCATAGAGCTTCGCGACGGCGTAGGGCGACCGCGGATAAAAGGGCGTCGTTTCCTTCTGCGGCATCTCCTGCACCAGGCCATAAAGCTCCGAAGTCGACGCCTGGTAGAAGCGCGTCTTTTCGGCGAGACCCGAGATTCGCAGCGCCTCGAGGACGCGCAACACGCCGACAGCGTCCGAATTCGCCGTATATTCGGGCTCCTCAAAGGACACTGCGACATGACTTTGTGCAGCAAGATTATAGAATTCGTCGGGCTCGACCTGCTGAATGACGCGCATCAGGCTGCTCGAATCCGTCATGTCGCCATAGTGCAGGGTCAAGCTTCCTCCGCCTTCGTGCGGGTCGGAATACAGGTGATCGATGCGCGCCGTATTAAAGATCGATACGCGCCGCCTGATACCGTGAACCTCGTAACCTTTCTTGATCAGAAACTCTGCCAGAT
>CBJKNR010000054.1:0-13342 GCA_966417555.1 uncultured Sphingopyxis sp. | reverse complement strand
GCGGCGTTTCGGGATCGAGAATTTCCCGATGGGTGACCCGCGCGGCGGCATCGTCCATGTCGTGGGGCCCGAGCAGGGGCGCTCGCAGCCCGGGATGACGATCGTGTGCGGCGACAGCCACACCTCGACGCACGGCGCCTTCGGCGCGCTCGCCTTCGGGATCGGGACGTCGGAGGTCGAACATGTGCTGGCGACGCAGACGATCCGCCAGCGCAGGTCGCGCAACATGCGCGTGCGCGTCGATGGCGCGCTGGCGGCGCACGTATACGCCAAGGACCTCGCGCTCCATCTGCTTGGGATGATCGGCGTCGATGGCGCGGGCGGGCATGTCATCGAATATGCCGGCGCAGCGATCCGCGCGCTGTCGATGGAGGCGCGGATGACGCTGTGCAACCTCAGCATCGAAATGGGCGCACGCGCGGGGCTGATCGCACCCGATGCGGTGACCTTTGCCTATCTCGAGGGGCGCCCGGCGGTACCGCATGGCGCCGCATGGGATGCGGCGGTGGCGCGCTGGACGGAGCTTGCGAGCGACGCGGGGGCGGCGTTCGACCGCGAGCTGTACATCGATGCGCGCGACGTCCGGCCGATGGTGAGCTGGGGCACCAACCCGTCGCAGGTCATCGCGATCGATGGCCGCGTTCCCGACCCGGCGGCGCTGGCGAATGCCGATGCGCGCGCCGCCACCGAACGCGCGCTCGCCTATATGGGCCTTGCCCCGGGGGCGCCGATTGCCGGGCAGCGGCTCGACCGGGTTTTCATCGGCAGCTGTACCAACAGCCGTATCGAGGATCTGCGCGTCGCCGCCGATGTGGTGCGGGGGCGCCGCGTCGCGCCGCACGTCCGGGCGATGGCCGTGCCGGGATCGGGGCTGGTCAAGCGGCAGGCCGAGGAGGAGGGCATCGCGGACGTGCTGCGCACCGCGGGTTTCAATTGGCGCGAGCCCGGCTGTTCGATGTGCGTCGGCATGAATTCCGACCGGTTGCTCCCGCGTGAGCGTTGCGCTGCCACGTCGAACCGCAATTTCGAGAACCGGCAGGGGCGCGGCGGGCGCACCCATCTGATGAGCCCGGCTCTCGCGGCGGCGAGCGCGATCGCGGGTCGTATCGCGTCGCCTGAAATGCTGGGCTAAAGCGCCGCCTCGAACCGCGCGATCGCGTCGGCGTGGCGGAGCGTGCGGTCGATGTCGTCGAGCCCCTCTATCAGGATGCACCGGTCGTCGGGGTCGATGTCGAATGCGATCGGCGCGCCCGATGCGAGTCTGATCGCCTGCGCTTCCAGATCGACTTCGATCGGCGCGCCCCGGGCGAGCGCTATCTCCTCGCGCAACCACGCGCAGGTCGCGTCGGGCAAGCGGATCAGCAGCAGGCCGTTCTTGCGTGCGTTGCCCGCGAAGATGTCGCCGAAGCTCGGCGCGATGACGCAGCGGATGCCGAAATCGGCAAGCGCCCACACCGCATGCTCGCGCGACGAGCCGCAGCCGAAATTGCGGTCGGCGATCAGGATTTGCGCCTCGCGGAACGCAGGCCGGTTGAGGACGAAATCGCCGCGTTCGAGGTTTCCCTCGTCAAAGCGAAGTTCGCGGAACAGGTGCCTGCCAAGTCCCGACCGCGTCAGCGCCTTCATATATCGGGCGGGAATGATCATGTCGGTATCGACATTCGCAAGCGGCAAGGGGGCTGCCACAGCCCTTATCCGGACGAATTTTTCCACATGGCCTCCATTAACTTAGTATCCTAAGTAAATGGAGGCGCACATCTTGTCCAACATTATCGGGGGGTTGGACCGGCCATGCATCGCAAACCGGCAACGAAGACAGTTGCCGGGTGAAGCTTCAGCTTCTAAGATTCGGGTTTGCGCAAGGCGGCGGGCGACGCCGGGGATCGCCACAGGGGAGCAGGATTTTGGCCAGGAAAACACAGGATTATCGGCATCCCGCCGAATATTACACCGATCCTGAAAACAGTATCGGCTATCTGGCGCGGGTGGTCTTTCGCTCCTTTTCGCGGCTGCTCGAGCGCCGCACGCTCACACATGATGTGTCGGCGGGGCAGTGGCGCTTCCTGCGCCAGCTGTGGCGCGAGGACGGCATCACCCAGCGCGAACTCAGCGAGCGCGTCGGGATGCGCGAGCCGACGACGGTCGTCGCGTTGAAGGGCCTCGAAAAAGCGGGGCTGATCACGCGCAAGAAAACGACCGACGACCGGCGCAAGACCTTCATCTATCTGACGCCGCACGCCAAGAAGCTCGAATTGATCCTCGCGCCCATGAATGCCGAGATTCACGAGATCGCGACCAAGGGGATGAGCGACGCGGAGGTCGAGGTGTTGCAGGGCCTGATGCGCCGCGTGATCGACAATCTGGCCGACGAGACCCGGAAACTGTCGGTACTGTCGGACATCAAGGCCTGACGGCTTGCAAATCGCCTCTCGAACGGCAATAAGTTAGTATTCTAACTATTATGCCGGGAGGATATATGACGAATATTGCCGTGATCGTCGGCAGCACGCGCGAGGGATCCTATAATCGCGCGCTCGGGGAACTCGCCGCGGCGAGCCTCGAAGCGCAAGGCGCGACTGTGACCCGGGTCGATCTCGCGGCATTCGACCTCCCGCTCTATTCGGCGGCGCTCGAAACGAATACGTTTCCGTCCGATGCGCTGAAGCTCAAGACCTTGTTTGCCGCGCAGGACGGGCTGCTGTTCGTGTCGCCCGAATATAATGGCTCGCTGTCGCCGCTGCTCAAGAATGCGATCGACTGGGCGTCGCGGCCGACCGGCGACGAGGGGCTTGTCGCGCTCACCGCCTATCGCGGCAAGGCAGCGGCGATCATGTCGGCGTCGATCAGCCCGTTCGGGGGGCTGCGCGGGCTGATGCACCTGCGCCAGATATTGTCGACGATCCAGATGCTCGTGATCCCCGAGCAGGTCGTGGTTCCGAACGCGCATGCCGCCTTTGCTGAGGACGGCAGCCTGAAGGAGCCGCTGCCCGCGTCGCTGGTCGACATGACCGCCGCGCGGCTCGTTGCGGTCGCGAAGGCGCTCGCCGTCTAACGATTGCGCGCGGCGGCGGGCGCGCGTTCGATATTGTCGCCCCAGTCGGCCTCGAGCGCGGCGAGCAGCGCGTCGAACCTGTCCTGGCCCAGCCGCTCCGCGATCTGGGCGGTGAGCGCGTCCATCGACCGCTGCGCATCCTTGCGCATGCGCGCGCCAAGGTCGGTCAGCGACACGATCATGTGGCGGCGGTCGTCGGGATCGACCTCCAGCTGCACGATGCCCAGCCCCACCATCTGGTTGATCGTGCTGTGGATCGCCTGCCGCGACACGCCGAGGTTGCGCGCGATGTCCGACGGGCGCACCACGCCGCTGACGATATTGGTCATCACCATCGATTGCGGGCGATTGACGTCGGGCCAACCATGATCGTGGAGCCGCGCCTGCAGCCCCTCGTCGAGCCAGCAGAAGCGTTGGAACAGCGCGATGATAAGCTGGTTTGTCCGCATATGCCGCTAGTCATGCCCCCGTTGCCGGCGGCGTGCCGACGTCGCCACGCTAGAAGAGCAAAGCGGGCGAAGCAAGGCGGCGCAGCGTTGCAAAGGCAAAATGCTTAGTATACTATCTATTGCAACGGCGAGGGAGAGTGAAGCGAATGGACGGGTTGATGCAGAATGTACCGCTGACGGTCGACCGGATTCTCGATCATGCAGCGAACTGGCACGGCGAACGCGAGATCGTGTCGCGCGATGCCGAGGGACGCGTCACCCGCTCGACCTATGCCGAGGTTCATGCGGATGCGAAGCGCGTGTCGAACGCGCTCGCCGCCGAAGGTGTCAAGCCGGGCGACCGCGTCGCGACGATGGCGTGGAACGGCGCGCGGCATCTCGCCGCCTGGTATGGCGCGGCGGGCATGGGGGCGGTGCTCCACACGCTCAATCCGCGGCTGTTTCCCGAACAGATCGCCTATATCGCGAACCATGCCGGCGACCGGCTGCTGATCGCCGATCCTGCGACCGCCGATCTTGTCGGGCAGTTGCTGCCGCAGGTGCCGTCGATCGAGAAAGTGATCTTCTTCTGCGACCGCGCCTCGCTGCCGCAAACAGGTTTTCCGGCGGCCGCGTTCGACGACTGGATCGCGGGACAGCCAGCCGAATATGACTGGGGCGGCTTCGATGAGAATGCCGCGTGCGGCCTCTGCTACACCAGCGGCACGACGGGAAATCCCAAGGGCGTGCTCTATTCGCACCGCTCCAACTATATCCACGCGCTGATGACGCTGCAGCGCGATGCGCTCGCGCTGTCGGCGCGCGACACGGTGCTGCTCGTCGTGCCGATGTATCACGCCAATGCCTGGGGCGTCGTCTATTCGGCGCCCGCGGTCGGCGCGAAACTCGTGTTGCCCGGCCAGCGGATGGACGGCGAATCGATTTATAATCTGATCGAGCAGGAAGGCGTGACCTATTCGGCCGCGGTGCCGACCGTCTGGCAAATGCTGCTGCAATATATGCAGGAAAACGGAAAATCCTTCACGACGCTGCAGCGGGTGACGATCGGCGGCTCGGCATGCCCCGAATCGATCATCCGCACCTTCCGCGACGATTATGGCGTCGACGTGATCCAGGGCTGGGGCATGACCGAAACCTCGCCGCTTGGCACGGTATCCGTGCCGAACGCTTCGGTCGCCACCAAGTCCGAAGACGAGCAGATGGCCTACAAGCTCAAACAGGGCCGGCTGCTCTGCGGGCTCGACATGAAGCTCGTCGACGATGCCGGCAATCGCCTGCCGCACGACGGCAAGACACCGGGCCGCCTGATGATCAAGGGGCCGACGATCGCGCGCGGCTATTATGGCGGCGAGGGCGGCGATGTGCTCGACGAGGAAGGTTTCTTCGATACCGGCGACGTCAGCACGATCGATGCCGAAGGCTATATGCAGATCACCGACCGCGCGAAGGATGTCGTCAAATCGGGCGGCGAATGGATCAGCTCGATCGAGATCGAGAATATCGCGATGGGACATGCGGCGGTTGCCAACGCCGCGGTGGTCGGCGTCGCGCATCCGAAATGGGACGAGCGGCCGATCCTGCTGTGCCAGTTGAAGGCCGGCTGCAATGCCTGCGCCGACGACCTCAAATCCTGGCTCGACGGCAAGATCGCGCGCTGGTGGATGCCCGACGATGTGCTGTTCGTTGACGAAATCCCGCTCGGGCCGACGGGCAAGATCGACAAGAAGGCGATCCGCGCGGGGCTGGAGGGGTATCAACTGCCTTTCGAAGTTGCCCGCTGATATGTTCCCCACGCTCGTCATCCCGGACTTGATCCGGGATCCATTCTCCCGACGCTGGTTAATTGGATCCCGGATCAGGTCCGGGATGACGATGATAAGATATGACAATCAGGAGAGAAACTAATGGACCCCAATGGGATCGAGGGACTGGACGCGCAATTTATCGGGCGGGTGTCGCCGACCGCGCCGCGCATCCAGGCGGGCGGACATCCGTGCCAGGGCATCTACTGGACCGAGGCGGGCAAGCGGCCGAAGGTCGCGATCATCGCCACCCACTATAATGTCGATTTCTCCGAACATTATATCGCGCCTCATTTCGCGCGGCAGGGCTTCGGCTTTCTCGGCTGGAACACGCGCTATCGCGGCGTCGAGGACCAGTTTTTGCTCGAACATGCGGTGCTCGACATCGGCGTCGGCATGCAGTGGCTCAAGGAAGAGGCGGGGGTCGAGCAGATCGTCATCCTCGGAAATTCGGGCGGTGGGTCGTTGATGGGCGCCTATCAGGCCGAGGCAATCGCGCCGACGCTCACCGACCGGCTCCCGGCGGTCGGTCAGGACGCGCTGGCGCAGCTGGTGAAGGGCGACCTCTACATCAGCTTCAACGCGCATCAGGGGCGCCCCGAAGTGCTGACCGACTGGATGGATGCGTCGGTGATCGACGAGAATGATCCGGTAGCGACCGATCCCGAACTCGACCCGTTCAACCCCGACAATGGCCCGCCCTATTCGGACAGGTTCATCGCCAAATATCGCGCCGCGCAGCGCGCGCGCAACCAGCGGATTACCGATTGGGCAAAGGCCGAGCTCAAGCGGCTCAACGATGCGGGCATTCCCGACCGCATCTTTCCGATGTTCCGCTGCTGGGGCGACATCCGCTGCGTCGATCCGGCGATCGACCCGTCGGACCGCAAGCCCAACTGGTGCTATCGCGGCGACCCGGCGATCGCGAACCGCACGCCGAGCATCGGCCGCGCCAACACGATCAAGACCTGGCTCAACATGTGGAGCCTTGAAACCTCGCCTTGTCAGGGCAAGCCGCATCTGGCGAAGCACGATACCCCCGCACTCGTCGTGCAGGGAACCGCCGATACCGGCGTTTTCCCGAGCGACGCGCGCAAGATTTTCGATTTCCTCGGGAGCCGCGACAAGACGCTCGAACTCATCCCCGGCGCGCATTATTTCGAGGACTCGATCGACGAGCGGCAGAATGCCGCCGATCTGGTCAGCGCATGGATCAGGGAGAAGCTCTGACGTGACGGCGGATGCCGAGATCATCGAGGGATTGCGCGCTGCCGGACTGGTGGGCGAGGGCGACGTCGCGCTCGTGCCGCTGACCGGCGGCGTGTCGTGCGACGTGTGGAAGGTCGAGACGCCGTCGGGACCGATCGTCGTCAAGCGCCCGCTGCCGCAGCTTCGCGTCGCCGCCGAATGGCTCGCGCCGATCGAACGCGGGACGAGCGAAGTGCGCTGGCTCAAACGCGCGCGCGGCGTCGACCCGGCGATCGCGCCCGAGGTGCTCGCCGAACTGCCGGGGCATGCCTTTGCGATGCGCTTCCTCTCCGGCTGCCCGGTGTGGAAGGACGAGCTCATGGCGGGGCGCGTCGACCCGGATTTTGCTGCGCAAGTGGGGAAGGGCATCGCCGCGGTCCACGCCGCGACCGCGCACAATGACCGAGACCGAGCAGACTTCCCCAACGACGAGATGTTCCGCGCGCTGCGCGTCGATCCCTTCCTTCTCTATGTTGCGCGGCACGACGCCGAACTCGCACCCGCGCTCACCGCGCTCGCGGGCGATCTTTCGGGGCGCAAGATCGCGCTGGTCCACGGCGACGTGAGCCCCAAGAATATCCTCGTCAGTGTGGACGGTCCGGTGTTCCTCGACGCAGAATGCGCGGTTTATGGCGATCCGGCGTTCGACCTCGCCTTCTGTACGACGCACCTGCTGCTGAAGACGGTTTGGGCAAACAACGCGCGGCTGAACGAGGCGGCGATCGCGCTTGTCGCGGCCTATCGTGCCGGAATCGGCTGGGAGGATGCGAAGGGCCTGCTGCTCCGCGCCGGCAAGCTCACCGCCGCGCTGCTCCTCGCGCGCGTCGAGGGTAAATCGCCGGCACCTTATCTGACCGACCCGAAACACAAGTGCATCGTGCGCGATCAGGCGCGGGCGCTCATCCTTGAGCCGCGACCAATCGACGCACTCGTCGCCAACTGGAAAAGGACTCTCCCATGACTTCGCGTATCGCCTCCGTCACCGGCCGCCAGCTTTGGGATTCGCGCGGCCGGCCCACCGTCGAGGCCGAGGTCGTGCTGGAATCCGGAGCGGTCGGCCGCGCCATTGCCCCCGCGGGCGCCTCGCGCGGCGCGCATGAGGCGATCGACCTGCGCGACGGCGGTGCCGCGTTCGGCGGCTTCGGCGTCAACCGCGCGGTGGCGGGGATCGGCTCGGAGATCGCGGGCGCGATCGCCGGCCTGGACGCGCGCGATCAGGCGGCGGTCGACGCGGCGCTCTGCGACCTCGACGGCACGCCGAACAAGGCGCGCTTGGGGGCGAATGCAGTCGTTGCGGTGTCGATGGCGGTGCTTCATGCCGCCGCGGCGGACGCGCGCGAGCCGCTGTGGCGCTATCTCGCGGAGGGACGCAAGGTGCGCATCCCACTGCCCGAAATCCAGATTTTCGGCGGCGGCGCGCACGCGGGGCGGCGCACCGACGTACAGGATTTCATGGTGATGTGCCCGAAGGCGGGCAGCTTTCGCCGCGCGCTCGAAATCACCGACGATGTCTATCGCGCCGCGGGCAAGCTGATGGAGGCGAAGGGGCCGCTCACCGGCGTCGCCGACGAGGGCGGCTGGTGGCCCAACTTCGCGTCGAACGAGGATGCGCTCGATACGTTGACGAAGGCGATCGAGGCGAGCGGGCACCGCGCGGGCGAGGAGGTGTTCATCTCGCTCGACATCGCCGCGAACGAGCTGGGCGACGCGGGCGGATATGATCTTGCGCTCGACGACGGGCGCCTCTCGGGCGAGGAAATGGCGGCGCGCATCGTCGAATGGGCCGGGCGCTATCCGATCCTGTCGATCGAGGATCCGGCGGGGCAGGACGATTGGACGACGATGGCGGCGGTGACCGCGGCGATCGGCCGTCGCGTCCAGATCATCGGCGACGACGTGCTCGTCACCAACGCCGCGCGCGTCGAGCGCGCGGGCGAGGCGGGCGTGTGCAACGCGGCGCTGATCAAGGTCAATCAGGTCGGCACGGTAACCGAGGCGAAGGCCGCGCTCGACGCGGCGGTGGCGCGCGGCTGGGGCGCGATCGTCTCGGCGCGCTCGGGCGAGAGCGAGGATGTCACCATCGCGCACTTGGCAACGGGCTGGGACGCTGGCCAATTGAAGGTCGGCAGCTTCACCCGCTCCGAACGCATGGCGAAGTGGAACGAGATGCTGCGGATCGAGGAGGCGTTGGGCGCCGACGCCGAATTCGCGGGCTTTTCGGCTTTTGCCGGGTCGATCGGGCGGGTGGCGGCATGATCGTCCTTCACGCGCGCCCGAGCCCGGGTTTCCGGGAAGCCGTCGATACGATCTTCGGACCGGGCGTCGTCGTGCATGTCGATGAGGCCGCGCCGCTCGACGACGTGGCGTCCGACATCACCGCGCTGCTCCATGTGCTGACGCCGGTCACGGGCGAACTCATCGCCTCCGCGCCAAAATTGAGGCTGATCCAGAAACTCGGTGTCGGGGTGAACACCATCGCGCTGGACGCCGCCCGTCATCATGGCGTTGCCGTCTGCAACATGCCCGGCACGAACAGCCAGGCGGTCGCCGAAATGGCGCTGTCGCTGATGATGGCGGTGCTGCGCCGCACCTGTTTCTTCGACGCACGCACGCGGGCAGGTGAGGGCTGGACCGCCGATCCGTCCGAGCTCGACCGCGTGGGAGAGATCGGCGGGCGTATCGCGGGATTGGTTGGCTTCGGCAATTCGGCACAATTGCTCGCTCCGGTACTCGCGGCGCTAGGGGCAAAGGTCGTTTATACGGCGCGCAGCGCGCGCGATGTCCCCTACGAATATTGGCCGCTCGATCGCTTGCTCGCGGAAAGCGACGTCGTTTCGCTGCACATCCCGCTCACCGAAGAGACGCGTGCATCGATCGATCCCTTCGCGATGAAGAAGGGCGCGGTGCTGGTGAACACCGCGCGCGGCGAACTGGTCGACGAAGCGCGGCTTGTCGAGGCGCTGACCTCGGGGCATCTGCGCGGCGCCGGGCTCGACGTGTTCGCCGAAGAGCCGCTGCCGCGCGGCAATCCGCTGCTCGGCCTGCCGAATGCGGTGCTCGCGCCGCATATCGCCTGGCTGACGCCCGAAACGCTCGTGCGCAGTCTGACGGTCGCGCATGAAAACTGCCGCCGGCTGGGTGCAGGCGAAGCGCTGGTTCACCGGGTTGTATGACTCTCTCTCCAGGAACTTGATCCATGTCTCTCCCTATCGTTCTCATCACCGGCCAGCTGCTGACCGATGCCGTCTGGCAGCCTTTGCTTGACGCGTGGAAGAACCGCCAAGTTATCGTCGCCGACAACCGCAGCGACGACACGATCGAGGGCTTCGCGCAGCGGTTGCTCGACAACGCTCCGCCGAAGTTCATGCTGATCGCGCATGCGATGGGCGGCTTCGTCGCGTTCGAGGTGATGCGCCGCGCCCCCGAACGCGTCGCGAAGCTCGCGCTGATCTCGACGCTCGCCTCGGCCGATGGTCCGGCGCAGACGGCGCGGCGGCAGGGCTATATCGACCTCGTCGAGAGCGGCAATTTCGATCAGGTGGTCGAGGAACGCATCCCGATCCTGTTTCCCGAGGAAAAGCGCGGCGATGAACGTCTGCTCGGCATTGCGCGCCAGATGGCGACGGACACCGGCGCCGAAACCTTCCTCGCGCAGCAGCGCGCGATCATGGCGCGGATCGACAGCCGCCCGCAGCTCGGCGAGATTGCGGTGCCGACGCTGCTGATCTGGGGCGAGAAGGACGGCATCACCAGCCGCGCGCATCATGATGAGATGGCCGAGGCGATCCCGGGCGCGCGGCTTGAGGCCGTGCCGGGGGCGGGGCACCTGCCGACGGTCGAGGCGCCCGGGGTGGTGGTGCCGTTGCTGACGGATTTTATCGACAGCTGAAACAACTCCGTCATTGCGACCCCGGCGAAAGCCGGGGTAAGCAATCTCCAGCCATCGATCTTCCGCAGGGCCGATGACTGGAGATTGCTTCGTCGCTACGCTCCTCGCAATGACGGGCGTTATCTGTCTATCTCAACTCCGCCCGCACCATCGCCGCCCCATCGACCATCGCCTTCAGCTTCGCTTGGCTGTGCGCGCGGCTGTGATATTTCATCCCGCAATCGGGCGCGATCCACAGCCGCTCGGCGTCGACGTTGCGCAGCGCCTCGCGAATACGGCCCGCTACGACCTCGGGCGTCTCCACCTCGGGGGTCGACAGGTCGAGCACGCCGTACATGATGGTCTTCGTGGGCAGCTCGGCGAGGATCGCGGGGTCGAGTCCGGGCTGCGCCGCCTCGATCGAGATCACGTCGATCGCCGATGCCTCGAGCTCGGCGAGAAAGTCATAGGCCTTGGGTTTCGGCCCCGTCGCCCCCGCGCCATGGTGGACCATCGCATAGCCGAAGCAGATGTGCAGCGCGGTCGTCCCGCCGACGCCGTCGAGCGCGCGGTTGATCGCCTCGATCGCATAGCTGTTCGCCTCGGCAGCGCGCGCCTGCAGATAGGGTTCGTCGAGCTGGACGACGTCGACTCCCGCGGCGAACAGATCCTTCACTTCGGCATTGACCGCGTCGGCATAGTCCATCGCGAGCGACCTCGCGTCCGGATACCAGCCATTCTCGGCCTGCTGCGTCATCGTGAAGGGACCGGGCAGGGTGAGCTTCACCGGCTTTGTCGAGTGGCGGCGCAGGAAGGCGGCGTCCTGCGCCTCGATCGGCGCGACGCGGCGGATCGGGCCCGATACGAGCGGCACCGGATTGGCATTGCCGGTGCGGTCGATCGCGGTCCCATGCTTCTCGGTGTCGATCCCCGACAGTGCGGTCGCGAGCCGGTTCGAATAGCTTTCGCGGCGCATCTCGCCGTCGCCGACGATGTCGATGCCGAGTTCCTCCTGGTCGCGGATCGCCATCAGCGTTGCTGCCTCCTGTGCGTCGGCGAGCCAGGGTTCGGGAATGCGCCACAGCGTCTCGGCGCGCACGCGAGGGGGCAGGCTGGCCTTCAGCCGCTCGCGGTCGATCAGCCAGTCGGGCTGGGGGTAGCTTCCAACGATCGTCGTCGGCAATATGGGGTGGTTGAACAAGGCCAATCCTCTCGATTTTTGGGCTGGTCAAACATTTGCTTAGTATTCTATCTAATTCAAGTCGAAACGACGGTTGGGAGAGCAAAATGATCGATCTGGAGGCGATCCGGACGCTGGCGGATATTCCGGCGGCGCAGGCGCGCGTGCGGGGGCAGGCGACGGCGGTGAAATTCGGTGACCGCGAGACGAGCTTCGCCGCGCTCGACGCGCGGTCGAATCGCGTCGCCCACGCGCTGGCCGCGTCGGGCGTTGCGCCCGGCGACCGCGTGTCGGCGCTGACCAGGAATCACGACGGCTGGTATCCGCTCTTCTTCGGAACGGCGCGCGCGCGCGCCTGTTTTGCGCCGATCAACTGCCGCCTCGCGCCCGCCGAGGTTGGCTTCATCCTTGGCGATGCGGCGCCGAAACTGCTCTTCGTCGGCGAGGATTTCTTCGACTGCGCGCTCGCTGCGGTCGCCGGCCTTGCGTCGCCCCCCCGGCTGATCGCGCTCTATGGCGAGCATCCGGCGTTCGAGCCGTTCGAGACATGGCTCGGCGCGGCGTCCGACGCGCCGCTCGCCGATGCTCCTGGGCTCGCCGACGACGTGCTCCAGCTCTACACTAGCGGCACCACCGGCCTGCCCAAGGGCGTCGTGCTGACCAACGCCAATTACCGCACTTTCCTTGAGGCGGCGACCGAAGTCGACGGCTTCGCCTATGGCGAGGACGAGACGGTGATGATCGTCATGCCGCTGTTCCACGTCGCGGGAACCAACGTCAGCTTCTCGGGGCTCGCGCAGGGCGGACGGCTCGTGCTCGTCAAGGATTTCACCGCCGCCGACGCGGTGCGCATGATGCGCGAGGAGGATGTCGCGCACGCCTTCCTCGCGCCCGCGATGATCCAGATGATGCTGCTCCAGCCCGACGCGGATGCCGGACCTTATCCTCGGCTCAAGTCGATCGCCTATGGCGCCTCGCCGATCGCCGAGGACGTATTGCGCCGCGCGCGAAAGGTCTTCGGCTGCGACTTCGTGCAATTCTACGGCATGACCGAATCCGCGGGCGGCGGCTCCTATCTGTCGCCGGGCGCGCACGACCTGCCGGGCAAGCTCACTTCGTGCGGCAAGCCTTGGCCGGGCGCCGCGATGGCGATCCTCGGCGGCGACGGGAGCGAGCTCAGCGAGGGCGAGATCGGCGAGATCGCGATCCGCGGCGGCATCGTGATGAAGGGCTATTGGAACCGCGACAAAGCGACCGAAGAGACGCTCGCGGGCGGCTGGCTCCATACCGGCGACGTCGGCTATCGCGACGCTGACGGATTTTACTACGTCCACGACCGCATCAAGGATATGATCGTATCGGGCGGCGAGAATGTCTATCCCGCCGAGGTCGAGAGCGCGATCATGGGCTGCCCCGGCGTCGCCGACGTCGCGGTGATCGGGGTTCCCGACGACAAATGGGGCGAGGGGGTGAAGGCGCTGATCGTGCCCGCCGCGGGCGCGACGCTCGACCCCGCTGCGATTACCGCCTGGGCGCGCGAGCGGATCGCGGCGTACAAGGTGCCGAAGAGCATCGAGTTCATCGACGCCTTGCCACGCAACCCGTCGGGCAAGGTGCTGCGCCGCGAACTGCGCGCGCCCTATTGGGAAGGGCGTGATCGCGCGGTGGGGTAGGTGAGAATCCCGACTTTGGGGTGGGGAGCTGTCCTCTAATCCTCGTCATGCTGAACTTGTTTCAGCATCC
>CBJKNR010000053.1:0-13443 GCA_966417555.1 uncultured Sphingopyxis sp. | reverse complement strand
CGCAGCCAGCCGGGGCGCGCCTGCCTGCCGATCAGGATCAGCGAACGCAGCGTCGGCAGACGCGCCGCGCGAAGCTCGCCCGGCGTGCTCGCGGCAACTTCGGGCGCGAGTTCTTCGATCATCGCGGGATAGTCGCTCGTCTTGAAGCTGGTCGCGGCGACGAGCGCCGACAGCCCGACTTTGTTGATCGTATATTCAACCTCGGAGAGACGATAGGCGGGGTTGATCGTGACGAGGATCAGCCCCGCGCGCGCCGCGGCGAACTGGGTCAACGCCCATTCGGCGCAATTGGGCGCCCAGATGCCGATCCGGTCGCCGGGGTTCAACCCGAGCGCGAGCAGCCCGGCTGCGACGGCGTCGGACCGCTCGAGCAATTCATCGAAGCTCCACCGGACGCCTTGCGCGACCGAAACCAGCGCGTCACGGCCGCCCCAGCGTTCGGCGGCGAGCGCGAGCGCGGTGCCGATCGTGTGTTCGATCAGCGGCGGCTCGGTCGCACCCTTGACATGGCTCGTCATTTTGCCGGCGCCTCGCAGGCAAAGCTCGCCGCGTCGTCGGTCGAGCCTTTGCCGTCCCATTTCGCAACCTTCGGAAAAGGACAGAGCGGCCGCGTTCGCCCGGCCTTTGCGGGCAGCCCGATATAGGCGAAGAGGTCGTTGTCGTACTTGGTCGCAATGATCCGTTCGGGCGCTGCGCCGCCCTGCCGCCAGCCATCGACCGCTGCCAGCGGATCGAAGTTGTTCGGCCCCGGTCCGGCAAGGCAATGCGACATGCCCGGCACCATGAACAGCCGCACGGACGTCGCGGCGGCACGCGGGTTCGCCGCGACGAGCCGCTCATAATAGTCGACCGTATTCTGCGCCGGGATCCCGGCATCGTTCCAGCCGTGATAGAGGATCAACTTGCCGCCGCGCTTGTAGAAAGCGCGAAGGTCGGTGCTGTCGGCATCGAGGTCGCCGCCGACGCGCTGCTTTGCCAGCGCATAGTCGCGCTCAAGGTTGAAGTCGGCGAGCTGCCACTCGGGGTTGGCGTGGACGAAATAGCGGAAGAAGGCGGTGCCGAACTTCACATGCTGCGACGTCTTGCCGGTCAGCCACTGCGACCAGGTTCCCGCCTCGGCCTCGGCGCCCGGCGCGAAGCCGGGGTAGAAGCTTTTGCCATCGGACGTCTTTGGCCCCTCGTAAAAGAGCTTCGCGGTCGCGACCTCGCCCGGGGTCAGGCAATCGGCACCCTCGCCGCCCTTGCACGCGAGCTTCGCGGGGTCGAAGCGGCAGGCGCGCGGATCGTCGATCACGCCGTCCTTCACGCCATCAATGCCATCGCACGCGCCGAGCGATGCCGTCTGGAGCAGCTTCAGCTTCGCCATCGACAGGTCGCCGCCGGGCTTGCCCGCCGCCACGGCGTTGTTCGCAAAGGCGCTCGCCATGCGCGTCCATGGCATCGCGGGCGCGCCCGCGATGATCGCGTCATAGTCGGCCGGATAACGCTGCGCGAGCGTCAGCGCCTGCCGCCCGCCGTCCGAACAGCCGTGGAAATAACTCGCCGAAAGCGGCCCTTCATAATAGGCCGCGATCACCTGCTTGGCGGTCTCGGCGCCGACATGATTGGCACGCCAGCCATAGTCGCGGATCTTTTCGGGCGCGTTCAGCGCCCAGTTCGCGTCGACGTCGGCTTCGCTCACATGCCCCATGTCGGTGCCGACCGCGGCATAGCCTTTCTGCACCGCACCGCGCATCAGCAGCGACGGCAGCAGCATGTTCGCGCCGAAGCCGCCGTTGCCCGCGCAGAGCAGCTTGCCGTTCCAGCCCGCACGTTCGGGCAGCCAGACCTCGACCTTGATCGACGATCCCGGCACCGGCGACAGCGTCGCCTGCACGCGGCAGAAAGCGGCGGGCGCAGGAAGGCCGGGCTTGCCGGCCTCCAGATTGACCATCGCACCGCCCGCAAGCGACGTCGCGGCGTCGACCTTTCCGTCCTTCAACGCCAAACCGGTCAGCGCTTCGCAACTGTCTGCCTTTTGCAGGGTGGGCGCGGCCGCCGGGGCTGGCTCGTTCGCGGTACAGCCCGCGAGCAGCGATCCGCCAGCGAGCAGGAGGAACGATGCGGTCCTCATTTGCCGACCAGTCCCTGTCCGCGCATCCATGTCGCCATCGCGTCGATCCATGCGTCGCTCGCTTTGCCGCTCTTCTTCATGCCGAAACCATGGCCTCCGCTTTCGTAGGTGACGATCGTGCTGCTCGCGCCCGCGCTCTTCCACGCCGCGGCAAGGCGGACGCTGTCGTCATACGCCAGCCTGTCGTCCTTCGCCGCCGCGACGAACAAAGGCGGCGCCTTTTTCGGCACCGCGATGGCATCGGGCAGCAATCCCGGATAGATGGTGATCGCGAAGTCGGGGCGGCTCGCGGGCTTGTTCGCCGTCAGCGTCCACACCGTCACCGCACCGCCCGCCGAAAATCCCATCAGGCCGACGCGGTTCGGCTTGATGCCGTAGCGCCCCGCATGTTTGCGCACCCACTTCACCGCATTCTCGCCGTCGGCGGTCGCCAGCGGGCGCAGCGGTTCGACCGCGATGCGCAGCGCGGGAAGATTTGCCAGATAGCGCATCATCTGGAGCGGGAAGTCGGCGCCGGTTTCGAGCAGGCGATATTTGAGCACGAAGGCGGTGACGCCCTGGCTGTTCAGCCATTTGGCGACCGCCTCGCCCTCATTGTCGATCGACAGCATGTGAAAGCCGCCGCCGGGCGCGACGATCACCGCGGTGCCATTGGGCTTGTCCGCCGCATAGGGCGTGAGCGTCGCGTCGGAGACGTTGCGCACGATCGTCCCGAACGGTCCGCTCTCGCGCACTTCCTTCGACGTTGCGGGCACCGGGTCCGACGACAGGCGGATCACCTCCCACGCGCAGGCGGGGATCGCGACGATGGCAAGCGCACCGGCAAGGATGGCGGAGAGGCGCATGGTCATGACTTTCATTTCTTTCCGTCCCGGGCGGCGGCGATCGCGGTCAGTGCCGGGGTCGTTGCCTGCTCCATCGCGGTCGCCGTGATGCCCATCGACAAGAGCCGCGGCGCCGCGGAGTCGAGCCGCGACCAGATAGGCAGGCCGCTGCCGTTCGGATCGCCGGTCTTCGCAAAATTGGTCCAATAGTCGCCGAGCTGCCTTGCCGCCGCGCGGTCCGCGGGGGTCGCGTCGGCCGGAAGGTTGCCGAACTGGAACGCGACGTCGGTTGCATGGACCGCGCCCTGCCCGTCCTTGCGTTTCGCCTCGGCGACATAGCCGAAGCGATAGAGGAAGGTCGCCGCGACGCGCGCCTGCCGCATACCGAGCGCGAGCGCCGGTTCGGTGAACATCACATCGGCGCCGACGCGCCGATTGGCTTCGCCTTCGTCGCCATAGGCTGCGCGCACTGCATCGGCACGCCCACCCAGTTTCGCGAGCGCGGGATCGTTCACCATTTTCCGGAACAGCGCCGGGACGAAGCCGAGTTCGTCATCGTTGCTGCCGATGATGACCGGAATCTTCGCCTGTCCGCCTGCAGCGAAGATCGCGTCGGTGTCGCCCGCGACGATCGTGCCGTCGGTTATCGGCCCCGAATAGCGATCGTCTTCCTTGTTGAGGAGGGTGATGTCGCCAAGAACCTTCTCCGCGGGAAGCGCGCGCAACGCAGCTGCGTCGGCGGCCTTCGATTTGGTGCCGAAAGCCGCGCCCTTTGCCTGCGCTTCGGCGAGCGTCGGCCAGCTGTCGCGGCCGCCGCCCGAGGCGACGATCGAACGTGCGAACAAACCTTTCGCCGCGGGCGACGCCATCAGGCGCGATACCGACTCCCCACCGGCGCTCTCTCCGAAGATCGTAACCTTTGCCGGGTCGCCGCCGAAGGCCGCGATATTTCGCTGAACCCATTGGAGCGCCGCGATCTGGTCCATCAGGCCCCAGTTGCCGCCGCCCTCCAGCGCCGGATGCGCGAAAAATCCGAAGCGGCCGAGACGATAGTTGAAGCTGACGATCACGACGTCGCGCTTTGCGAGCGCCGCCCCGTCGGTTTCGGTCAGCGTGCCCGATCCGCCGACGAAACCGCCGCCGTGGATCCAGACCATCACCGGCAGCTTCGCCGCCTTCGCGGGTTTCGGCGTCCAGACGTTGAGCGTCAGGCAATCCTCGCTCATCGGCCGCTCGCCGCGTTTGATACCCGGGAGCGGGTTCTGCATGCAGTCGGGACCATAGGTCGTCGCCGCGCGCGGAGGGATCGACGGCAAGACGGGCGCCGGAGCACTCCAGCGGAGTGCACCAACGGGCGGGGCGGCAAAGGGGATGCCCTTGAACGATGCGATGCTGTCGACGGTCGCGCCTATGAAAGTGCCGCTGTCGGTCGTCACCTGCTGCGCGGCGACAGGCGACGCCATGATTGCGGCCGAAAGGGATAAACCGCGGATCATGGCGTACCTCCGGTGTTGAAGATAAAGCGGCCGGGTCCGGTACGATAGACGGCATGACCCGCCTCCGTCCGCACCGCCTGCGCGCCCGACGGCGCGACGATGCCGCCGAAGTGCGTCGGCACCCAGATTTCGCCGGCCGTGTTCGGCGGCACTTCGACGGTCAGCGTCAGCTTGTTGTGCGAAGCGATCTCCCAGCCCGAAAAGGCGCGGCCGTGGATCGTCTCCATCGCGGCCTCGGCGCTCGCCAGCCCGTCGGGGATCGCGGGTTTGACCAGCACGACCTTGTACCCCGGTGCACCGGGGCGCAATCCCGCAAGCCGCTGGCGCATCCAGTCGGCGATCGATGCGAAATAGTGATGGTCGCGCGAGCGGCTGCCCAGGCTCCACGTCTCGAACATCGTCGAATGACCGTTCTTGATCCACCAGCCCCAGCTTGGCTCCTCGGTGCGCGTCGCGACGCGATAGGCGAGGTTCGCATGGCCATAGTCGCTGAGAATTTCGAGCAGGTAGCGCGCGCCATAAACGCCGGTGCGCAACCCCTGCCTGTCGACGTCGCGTGCGATAGCATCGGCCACGCCCTGCTCATGACCCGCGGGTACCATGCCGAACGCGAGCGGCAGGATATTCTGCACCTGTGTCGCCGGCCCCGCCGCGCCCTTGCTGTCGAGCGTCCGATACCAGCCGTTGGCCGCGTCCCAGTAACGCGCATTGTATGCGGCGCGGATATCGCCCGCGAGTTTCGCATAGCGCGCCGCATCGTCCGCCTTGCCGACAATCGCCGACGATTTCGCCAGCAAATCAGCCTGATGGAAGAAATAGGCCGTTGTTACCGCGTCGATGCCGCCGCCGCGCGCATTGCTGTAATCCATCCCGCCCGCCGACGCCCATTCGGACAGCCCCGCCGACCGCTTGTAATCGGGCGCCTTGATGAAGGTCGCGGTATAGTCGACCAATCGGCGCTGCATGTCCTGATTGTCGGCGAGTGCCCGCGTGTCGCCATAGGTCGTGTAGAGTTCCCATGGCAGGATCATCGCCGCGGCATCCCATGGCGTCGTCGGCCCCCAGATCACACTCCAGCCGGGTGTATTTTCATAACCGTAGAAGGGCGTCGTCGGGGCGATCTCGGGAAGCTCGCCCTTGTCCGACTGTGCATCACGGAAATCGGCAAGCCACTTGGTCCACACGCGCGCGATGTCGAGGCTGCGCGCCGCGGCCCCCGCCGACGCCTGCGCGTCGCCTGTCCAGCCGTTCTTCTCATAGGTCGGGGTGTCGGTCTGGAAACCGTGGAGATTGTTGAGGATCGAGGCGATCGCCGCGGCATCGATCCGGTTCAGCAACGGGTCGGCGCTTTTGAAGCTGCCGGTACGCACAACCGCCGAATGAACGATCCGCGCAGTCAGGGCGCCCTCACCCGGCGTGCCGGGAAAACCCTCGACCTGCACATAACGAAAGCCGCGATAGCCGAAGCGCGGTTCCCATTGTTCCACGCCCTTCCCGGTCAGCGTGTAACGGTCGGTCTGCAGCTGTGCGTCGATCAGCCCGGCCGCCGGAACCACCTTGCCATCGTCGGCGATACGTTCACTCGCGACCATCGACACGGTAACCCCGCGCGGACCGCTGACCTCCAGCACTGGCCAGCCGGCGACGATGCGGCCGAAGTCGTAGACCTGGACGCCGGGCGCGACCTCTTTCACCCCAATGGGCGAAATGGTCTCGACCGGCTCGATCGCTTCGGCATTGGCGGCGACAAGCCGTCCCGCAGGCCCGGCGACTACCGGAGCCGCCGACCATTTGCGGTCGCGGAACCCCGCACGATCCCAGCCCGCCGGAACCAGCCGCGCGTCGAAGCGCTCGCCGCGATGCACCGAGTCATTGAGCGTCGGGCCCGACAGCGTGCGCCAAGCCCCGTCGGTCGCCACCGTTTCGCGCGTTCCGTCGGCATAAGCGACTTCGAGCTGCGCCTTCAGCGCGGGCTCCCCGTGCCAGGGCGCCGCATGAAAATACCATTCATTGGGATCGGTCAGTCCGTACCAGCCGCGGCCGAGTTCGGCGCCAATGACATTTTCGCCCCGGCGCAGCAGGTCCGTCACATCACGGGTATAGGCAAGGACACGCTTGTCATAGGCGGTAAAACCCGCGCCAAGCGGCGGACCGACGACTTTGCCGTTCACCGACAGCCGCGGCATCCCCGCCCCGGCGTAATAGAGCCGCGCGCTCGCCACCGGCTTGGCGATACGGAAGGCGCGGCGAACGAGCGGCGCGGGTGCCTCGATCGGCAGCACCAGGTCGACACCCGGAACGCCGCTCGCCACAACCAGCCCGTCCGCCGACACGCTGCCGCCCGAGAAGGGATTGTCGCCACCCGCGAAATCGAACGCGACCGCGGGGCTTTGCGTACCCGTCACGCTGACCTTGTGGACGATAGCCGCCGCGGCTTCCTTGCCGGCGAAACCGATCGTCCCGTGCTTGTGTGCGTCATTGTCGATTGTGGCGACGAGAGCGCCGTCGATGCGCGTGACGATGCGACTGTCCGACGCCTCGATCGACAGCTTGATGCGCCGTCCCTTGAGCGGCGCGGGCAATTTGACCTGCCCCAACCGCTCCATCTTCACCGCCGAACTCCTGCCGCCCGGATAGCGGCGCACCGACTGGATCAGTTCGGGGCCGTTTTTGTCGTCGGCAAGCGTCCAGACATAGGCATCACCATAGGTCTTGCCGTTCGGCAGCGCGCGGAACAATATGTCGACGCTCTTGCCCGTCAGCGTCAGCTCGGCGTCGAGCGCCAGGTCGCGCCAGTCATGATCGCGGCGTTCGGGCCCCGAAATCCATTTCGCCTGCCAGTCGCTCTCGGCAAGCAGACTCGTTTCCCACCAGGCGGGCGCACTCCAGCCGGTGGCGTTGCCGTCGGCATCCCACACCTGCACCTGCCACCAGTAACGCCGGCGCGACACGAGCGCGGGGCCCGCATAAGCGATCTGCACATTGTCGGACGAGCCGACCCTGCCACTGTCCCACAGCGGAGCGCGTTCAAGGTCCGCCGCCGATGTCGCCACGCGGATGCGATAGGCAGTCTGCCGTGCCACCGGCGAACGCCATGCGAGGCGCGGCGCCGCCGTGTCGAGACCCAGCGGAGCCGCAGCATATTCTGCCCTGAGCTCCGCTGGCGCCCTGTCCTGCGCGCCGGCCGGCGCCGCGGCGGCGCTGACCATCGCGAGCGCGCCCAGCAGCAGGCCTCGCAAGCTTCCGATCAGCGGCAACCCAACCTCCCCGTCAGAATTTGGTGCGGATACCGAAGGATACCAGCCGGCCAAGCGTGCTGCCATTGGTATAGCCCGATGCACTGTTCAGGAACGGCGGATCCTCGTCAAAGACATTGTCGACGTTGAGCGTCAGCAGCGTGTTCGCGAGCATGTCGCCGAGATCGTAGCTCAAGAAGAGGTCGACGGTGTCGAACGCCGCGACGCGCTCCTGCGGCGGCAAGCCGATGATCGGATAGCCGCTGCGATGGTTGAGCGTCGCGCGTGCGGCGAAATCGCCGACCGTCGCGCCGAGCCCCGCCGTGAAGAGGAAGCGGCCGGTGCCGTTCTTGAGGTCGTCGTTGACCGGACCGCCCTGCACCACCTGCGTCTCACGATTGAGCAGATAGCTGCCCGTGAAATTGGCATGGACCGAGCCGAAGCCGGTCGGGCGGCTATAGGCGAGGTTGAAATCGATCCCGTCGACATTCACCGCGCCGAGGTTCGCACGCTGCGCAAGGAACAGCACATAGGGCGAGCTGATCGCGAACAAGGTCGCGAGGTTCGGCACGCCGTCGATGCGGAGGTTGCCCGCCGCTGCCTGCGCCTGCGCGAGCGTCGGATTGAGGATGAAGAAATCCGCATAGGCCGGCGTCGTGAAGAGGAGCGGCGAGGTGAAGGGCGGGACCGCGATCGCATCCTTGAACTTCACGTTGAAATAGGTCGCACTGGCGACGAAGCCGTCGAGCGCCGCGGGCTTGAGATCGAAGCCGAGCGACCAGGTATCGGCCTTCTCGGGCTTCAGATTGGCATTGCCGCCCGCGATCGCGATCGTCGGGCGCAGCGCGTCGAACGGCGAGCTGTTCGGCGCGCGGAAGGGGCTGAACGGCAGCACCTGCACCCGCGCATCGACCGAATTGCCAAGGTCGGCGAGGCTCGGCGCGTGGAAGGAGGTGCCGTAATTGCCGCGGATCGTCAGCGCCTCGAACGGACGCCAGGTCACGCCGATCTTCGGATTGGTCGTGCTCCCGACATCGCTGTAATCGTCATAGCGGACCGACCCCGACAGCTCGAGGCTGTAGAAGCCCGGCGTGCGGTTGTCGGCGCCGAAGATCGGGATCAGCAGCTCGCCGAACAGCGACTTCACATTGCGCGCGGCATAGGCGTTCGACCCGGTGACCGCCGCCTCGGGACCACTGCCGGTGAAGGAGCGGATATTCTCGTAATGATATTCGCCGCCGACCGCGAGGCGGATATCCCCACCCGGCAGCGTCGTCAGCGGACCGTCGAGCACGACGCGGCCCTCGGCGAGTTCCTGCGTCGCCTCGCCATAGTTGACGAAATCGTCGATCGCGGCGAGCACCGCAGGCGACGTCGCCGACAGATTATACGGGTTGAGCGCTGTCGCTGTCGTCGTGCCCGCGAGAGCAGCCGTCGCGAGGGTCGAATTGAACGACCGCTCGGTCGACTCATTCTCGCTGCGTCCGAAATTGGCGAGCGTCCGAAGTTGCCAGCCGCCGCCCAGTTCGAAGTCGAAGCTGGGCGTGATGCCATAGGAGGTGAAGCTCGACGGGCTGTCGTTGCTCGGGCCGAAGACATCATCAAATGCGAAGGAAACCGTGTGGGCCAGCTCGGCGCCGATCGGGCGGAAAAAAGGGTTCGCGGCGGTGATCGTGCCGCTCGCGCTGCTCTGGGCGCTGCGGTGCAGCGTGTCGCGCTTCGACCAATAGGCCGACAACTTGAACGCGACCGAATCGCTGAGGTCCTGCGTCAGCCCGGCGAAGACGCTATGGCGCTCCTCGCGCGGATAGATGGCGGCATAATCGGTCTGGTCACAGCGATTGATCCCCGGCGCCCGGCCGGGAAGCGCATAGGTGGTCGTGCCGACGGTGATATTGGCGAGCGCGCAGGCCGTGCTGCGGAAATCGCCGCCGCCGCGGTCGGTCTGGTTCGCTGTCGCATAATCGCGGTCGAGCCCGATCAGATCATCGTGCCAGGCGTAGGAATAGGAAATGAAGGCCGAACCCGAACCCCAGTCCTTGCCCGCGATGACGCTCGCGTCGATCGTCTGATAGTCCTTTGCGAAGCCATAGCGCGCGTTGACGCCGATGCCGTCATAGCGGTCGCGCGTGATGAAATTGATCACGCCGCCGATCGCGTCCGAACCAGAGATAGAGGAGCCGCCGTCGGGAATGACATCGACACGCTTGATGACGTCGGGCGGGATGACCGAAGGATCGAAGCTCGTCTGCAATATGCCCGCGCCGACCATCCGGTGACCGTCGACGAGCACGAGCGTCGTCGAGCCGCCGCTGTTGCCGAGATTGCGGATATTGGGGCGCACGATCGGGTTGCCGAAATTGCCGAGCCCCGCCGGGATCGTTCCGAAATTACCGATCTGCGGGATCGAGGCTAGCAGGTCGTTCGCCGACGCGGCGCCCGAGGCGACGACATCGGCCTCGCTGACCGCGACGACATTGGTGCCGACGGGGGCAACACCGCGCAGCAAGGTGCCGGTGACGACGATATCCGCATCGGTCGGTGCTTCGGCATCGGCCTCCTGCGCACAGGCGCCGCTCGCGCCGAACAGCGCCCCCGCGCATGCCAGCACCGAAATGCCGCGCTGCCACGCGTTCCGCCGCGCGGCAAAGTCCAGTCCTGCAGTCGTCATCGCCTTCATCGCATCCTCCCTGCACTCGCAGCGCGAGCTGTCCCTTTTGACGGAGGCGCCTGTCCGGCAATCTTGTCCCTCCGATGCCACGCTTCGACGAGCGTTTCTGCATCAATGCTCATTATTTGTCTTTATCAATCACGTCAACGATCAATTTCAATCATCCGACGTCGAACAGTACGGCAGACCGCGGTTTTCTTTTAGAGGGACTTTGGAAAATTCAGGCGATGACGACGCGAATACCGGCGGCTTCCATCATCGCGACGTGGCGCGGTTCGATCCCTGAGTCGGTGACGACGATGTCGATCTCGTCGAGCGAGCAGACGACATTGCCCGACGGGCCGGAGAATTTCGAACTGTCGACAAGCACGATGATCTCGTCGGCGCGCTCGATCAGGCGGCGCTCGGCGGCGACCAGGATCACATCGGCCTGCATCAGCCCCGCCGGCCCCATCGACGCCGCGCCCATGAACAGCTTGGGCGCGTGAAAGCGGGGCATGCCGTCGTCGCCCGCCGCCGACAGCACGATATTCTGCTCGCGAAACACCTGCCCCGATGGCACGAGGATGCGCGTCGTCGGCTGCGACAGCAGTGCGCTGACGATGTGCAGCGAATTGGTGAGCACCTGCAGGCTCAGGCCGTCGAGATGCGGGCACATCTGCAGCGTCGTCGAGCCGCCGTCGATCATCACGCCTTCGCCCGGAATGCAGAGCGCGGCCGCGGCCCGGCCGATCGCTTCCTTGGCGGCGCGGTTGCGGCCGATATTCTCGTGAAAGGGGATCCCCGACAATCCCTCTTCGGGCGCGGCCGCTCCGGTGCCTCCCCCGACGCGCTTTGCGCCGCCGCGAACCCGCGTGATGACGCCCGCCTCCTCGAGCCGGTCGAGGTCGCGGCGGATTGTCGCGGGCGACGCGGCAACGCGGCTTTCGAGGTCGCGGAACGACACGAAGCCGCTCTCGCCCAGACTATCCAGAATCATTCTTTCGCGTTCGGTTGCGTGCATCGGCGTCCCTGTCCAGTTGCACCTGTTTGACGGGAGCTGCACCGAGTTGCAATCGATTGATTAGACGATTCCCGCTGCGGCGCCCGCGGCCCTGCGCTCCTGCGCCTTGCGTCCGCGCCAGCCGCTCGCGCGATAGGCGGCGATCGTGTCGATCGCCCCGCCCGCTTCGGCGCGCGCCATCGCGAGGATCGGCGTAACATCGGTGCGGTACGCGGTGCGCAGCGTCTGGAACGCCATCATCGTGTCATTGGCCTCCTGCGCCGCGAGCAAGGCCTCGCGGTCGACGAGCAGGGCCTTGGCATAGGCCGCGACGATCGCCTCGGCCGACGAGAGCATGCTCTCGATCGGGTCGGTCACATTGTGCGACTGGTCGATCATATAGGCGGGGCGAAAATCGCCGCGCGTGTTCATTTCGGCCTCGATCAGCTCGTTGAATACGAGGAAGAGCTGGTGCGGATTGATCGAACCCGAATCGAGATCGTCGTCGCCATATTTGCTGTCATTGAAGTGGAAACCGCCGAGCTTTCCGAAGCGATGCAGCCGCGCGACGATCTGCTCGATGTTCACATTGGGCGCATGATGCCCCAAATCGACGAGGCATTTTGCCTTGTCGCCCAGCTCCTGCGCGACGAGGATCGAGCTGCCCCAGTCGGAGATCACGGTCGAATAAAAGGCGGGTTCGAACATCTTGTGCTCGATCAGCATGCGCCAGTCGTCGGGGAGCGCCGCATAGACCTGCGCCGCCGCATCGAGATAGCGATCAAGCGAACGGCCGAGATCCTGCTGCCCCGGAAAATTGGTCCCGTCGCCGACCCAGACGGTCAGGTCGGTCACCCCAAGCTGCTTCCCGATTTCGATACATTCGAGGTTGTGCGCGACCGCCTGCTCGCGCACCTCGGCGCGGGTCGAGGAGAGCGAGCCCGTGGCATAGCTTACCGCCTGCCCGGGCCGGTCCTGGAAGGTGTTGCTGTTAACGGCGTCGAAACCGAGCCCGAGCGCCGCAGCCTCTTCGCGGAGCGCGCGATAGTCGCTGACCCTGTCCCACGGGAAATGCGGGCTGACGCGCGGGGTTGCACGCCCGAGCTGCTGGACGACCGCGCAATCCTCCAGCTTCTCGTGGATGTCGGTCGGCTCGCCGGCAATGGGAAATTTGGCGAAACGCGTGCCGCCGCGCCCCGCCCCCCAGCTCGGCACCGCGACCGAGAAGCCCGCGACCTTCGCCTTCACCGCATCGATGTCGATACCGCGCCGCCCGAGCTGGCGACCGAGGCTGCCGTAATCGTCGGCGAGCGCATCGGCGAGGCCGGCGTTCAGCCGCTCGATATCATCCTGTGCGAGCGGAAGGTTGCCGGCCATAAAACTCTCTCCTGATTCCGTATCTTATCGCGTGAACGCCTGCGCGTTCCCCGCGTCGACGTTGATCATGTTTCCGGTCGATTTTGCCGACATGTCGCAGCTGAGGAAATAGACGGCTTCGGCGACATCCTCGGGCAGCACGTCGCGCTTCAGCATCGAGCGGTTGCGATAATGTTCCTCGAGCTCGCTGCCCGAATCGATTCCGTGCGCGCCGGCACGTTCGCGGCGCCAGTCGCCATCCCAGATGCGCGATCCCTTGATCACCGCATCGGGATTCACCGTGTTGACGCGGATGCCGAAAGGCGCACCCTCGAGCGCGAGGCAGCGCGCGAGATGCAGCGCCGCCGCTTTCGCCGAGGCATAGGCCGACGCGCCCGTCGCCGCGGCGATGCCGTTCTTCGACCCGATGAACACGATCGAACCGCCGCCTTGGGCCTTCATCAGCGGAAAGGCTGCGCGCGCGGTGAGGAAATAACCTTGCGCGAGGACGTCGTAATTGCGCTGCCACAGCTCAAGCGTTGTGTCCTCGATCGGCGCCGACGAGGCGATGCCCGCGTTGGCGACGAGGATATCGAGCCCGCCAAATTCGCGCGCGCACGCCGCAAAGGCCGCGGCGACACCGCAGAACACTGGCAGCGGCCGGAAGCGGGTCCCGAGCACGAGCGAGGCGAACAGCGACTTGTCTGGAAGCCCGGCCGGGAAGATCACCACGAACGTGGTCAGGACGACGGCGAGGTCCACCCG
>CBJKNR010000052.1:0-13470 GCA_966417555.1 uncultured Sphingopyxis sp. | reverse complement strand
AAAAAGCGCCACGAGTTCGCCCGGCACCGCCTTGATGCGGTTGGCGCGGAGGTCGAGCGGTGCGCGTGCGAGCATCGCCCCATGTTCGTCTTCGCCGACAAGCGGGTCGAACAGATCGATCAGGGCCTGTGCGGCGAGGCCGGTTTCGGCACGCGCTTCGTCGGCGGCGATCGGCTCGGGGCCATAGGCCGAGCCGTCGAAGAGCGCCGCAAGCCCGGGCTGCATATCGGCGAGCGCGAGCATCGCAGCACGGCCCGATACAGGCGCCGAGCGCACCGCGCGGATCGCATCATAGACATGCGCCCGGATCGCGCGGCGGTCCTTCGACCCCGCATAGCGGCGCGCGCGCATCGCTTCGGCGAAGATCGCATCGGCGGGTGCGCCGCCCTCGCGCGCGGCCGCGGCGATGGCGTCGAGGATCTCGATCGCGGTCTGAAGGCGGGCGGCGGGGGTCATGACTTGAGCTTTCCTCCATCGTCATTGCGAGGAGCACAGCGACGAAGCAATCTACAGCGATCATTGCGAATCGGCGCTAGCTGGAGATTGCTTTCCCCCGGATCAAGTCCGGGGTCGCAATGACGATTAGCCCGCCGGATAGTTGGGCGCCTCGCGCGTGATCGCGACGTCGTGAACATGGCTTTCGCGCAGCCCCGCATTGGTGATGCGCACGAACTTCGCACGCCCGCGGAAGTCCGCCAGCGTGCGGCTACCAGTATAGCCCATCGCGGCCTTCACGCCGCCGACCATCTGGTGGATCACGTCCTTCGCGGGCCCCTTGAACGGAACCTGACCCTCGATGCCTTCGGGAACCAGCTTCATCTGGTCCTTGATATCCTGCTGGAAATAGCGGTCGGCCGAGCCGCGCGCCATCGCACCGACGCTGCCCATGCCGCGATAGCTTTTATAGGTGCGTCCCTGATAGAGGAAGGTTTCGCCCGGCGCCTCGGCGGTGCCCGCGAGCATCGATCCGACCATCACGCTCGACGCGCCCGCAGCCAAAGCCTTGGCGATGTCCCCCGAGGTGCGGAGGCCCCCGTCGGCGATCACTGGCACGCCGAGTTTCGAGGCGGCTTCGACGCTGTCGAGGATCGCGGTGAGCTGTGGCACGCCGACGCCGGCGACGATGCGCGTGGTACAGATCGAGCCGGGGCCGATACCGACCTTCACGCCGTCGGCACCCGCGTCGATCAGCGCCCTGGTCGCGTCGCCTGTCGCGACATTGCCCGCGAGCACCTGCACGCGGTTCGACAATTTCTTGATGCGCTCGACCGTCTGGCCGACGCCCTTACTGTGGCCGTGCGCGGTGTCGACGACGATCAGGTCGCACTCGGCCTCCAGCAGCGCTTCGGCGCGCTCGACGCCACTATCGCCGGTATTGGTCGCGGCGGCGACGCGCAGACGGCCATTCTCGTCCTTGGTCGCGTCGGGGAAATTGACCGCCTTTTCCATATCCTTGACGGTGATCAAGCCGATGCAATGGTAATCGTCGTCGACGACGAGCAGCTTTTCGATGCGGCGCTGGTGGAGCAATTTGCGCGCTTCGTCCTGCCCGACGCCGGCGCGCACAGTCGCGAGATTCTCGGCGGTCATCAATTCGCGTACCGGCTGGCCCGGATTGTCGGCGAAGCGTACGTCGCGGTGCGTCAGGATGCCGACGAGCTTGCCGCCCGTTTCGACCACCGGAATGCCCGAAATCCGGTGCTGGTCCATCAGGGCCGTTGCATAGGACAGCGGCGCGTCGGGGGTGATGGTGATCGGGTTGACGATCATGCCGCTTTCGAAGCGTTTGACCTGCCGCACCGCGGCGGCCTGTTCCTCGACGGTCAGGTTGCGGTGGAGCACACCGATACCGCCGATCTGCGCCATCAATATCGCCATGTCGGCCTCGGTCACCGTGTCCATCGCCGACGAAAGGATCGGGATGTTGAGGCTGATCTCGCTGGTCAGCTGGGTCGACAGATTGGCGTCCGAGGGCAGGATGTCGGAAGGCCCGGGCACCAGCAGCACGTCGTCGAAGGTCAGGCCGGTGATGATTTCCATGGGTCGCCACTTTCTGGTGCAGGCGGCGCCTGCCCCGGGATCGCAGGGCGGCACACGCGAATCATTTGGTGGCGGCCCATGTAACCAGTCGCGTCCAAGCGCGCCAGTGGGTGACGAACGATTATTTCGCGTGCATAGAAAAGCCTTGTCGGCGCACGGCAAATCAGCGGCATTCAGGCAGTTATGTAACCGGTTGCATTGCCTCCGGCCGCTCGTTAGACCGCGTGCATAACATAGTTCCGGCGAAGAGGATATTCCGAATGAACCTGCCCAGCCAGGCGACCGCCAACGCAGGTAGTCGGTCGAACGCCGTGGCGGCCTTTGCCGCGGTCACCGTCCTGTTTTTCGCCTGGGGCTTCATCACCTCGCTGATCGACCCGCTCGTGGCCGCAGTGAAGGGCATCTTCACGCTGAGCAACGCCGAAGCGCAGCTGTCGGCCTCGGCCTTTTTCATCGCTTATGGCCTGATGTCCTTTCCTGCCGCGGCGCTGATCGCGCGCTTCCATTCGGTACCGTCGATCCTGACCGCGCTGTCGACGATGGTCGCCGGCTGCCTCGTCATGCTCGCGGCGGCGAACCTTGCCATTTACCCGCTCGTGCTGGCAGGCCTCTTCATCCTCGCGAGCGGAATCACCATCCTGCAGGTCGCGGCAAACCCGCTCGCGGCGGCGCTCGGCGATCCGAAACGCAGCCATTTCCGCCTGACCTTCAGCCAGACCTTCAACAGCTTCGGCACCTTCCTCGGCCCGCTGATCGGCGCACATCTGTTCCTCGAGGGCGTCGAGGTCAAGGAAGGCACGGTGGTCACCGAAGCGGTGCGCGCGCAGGCGCTCGCCGGGATCGACTCGGCCTATTTCTGGATTTGCGGTCTGATCGTCGCGCTTCTGCTCTTTTTCCGGGTCAGCCGGCGGATCGTCAATGAAGCCGTCCCGCCCGCACCGATCGGCGACCGTGCCGGAATGGGCGAATTGATCCGCGACGCCTTTTCGTCGCGCTGGGCGTTGCTCGGCGGCCTTGCGATTTTCCTCTATGTCGGCGCGGAAGTCGCGATCGGCACGCAGATGGCGCTGTTCCTCAACAGCGATGCGATCTGGGGCCAGTCGGACGCGCCCTTCGGCCTGTTCGGCTGGATCATGGGCAGCGACGGCGTTCCGGGCGTGTCGCTGCAGGAAGCGGGCAAGGCGGTCGCGCTCTATTGGGGCGGCGCAATGGTCGGCCGCGCGATCGGATCGGTGCTGCTCGCGCGCTTCCCGGCATCGAAGCTGCTCGCCATCTTCACCGCGATCGCGGCGCTGCTCTGCCTTCATATCGTCGTCGTCGGGGGCGTGAATGCCGGTTTCGTGGCGCTGTCGATCGGCCTGTTCAATTCGATCATGTTCCCGGTGATCTTCACGTTGACGCTCGAGCGCTCGACCGCACGCGCCGAGGCGACATCAGGGCTGCTCTGCACTGCGATCGTCGGCGGCGCCGCAATACCCTATCTCGTCGGCAAATTGTCGGACGCCGTCGGCTATGCCGCGGCACTCGCCCTGCCGGCCGCATGCTATGTCGCCCTTTGCCTTTTTGCCATCGCTGCCGCCCGCTCGCCCGCTCGGCAGGCGAACGCGGCCACCACCGTCCACTGAGGACGGGCAAGGAGCATGGCCGGACTGTCGATCGAGGGCGCGCGCAAGAGCTTCGGCGAAACCGAGGTCCTGAAGGGCGTTTCGATCGAGGTCGCGGACGGTGAATTCACCGTTATCGTCGGCCCGTCGGGCTGCGGCAAATCGACGCTGCTGCGTTCGGTAGCAGGGCTGGAGGAGCTGACGAGCGGCCGCATCGTCATCGGCGACCGCGACGTGACCGGTCTCGCGCCGTCGGAACGCGGCATCGCGATGGTCTTTCAGTCCTATGCGCTCTACCCGCACCTCACCGTCTATGAGAATATGGCGTTCGGGCTGCGCATCGCAAAGGCGGACAAGGCCGAAATCGCGCGGCAAGTACAGCGAGCCGCCAAGACACTGGGCATCGAGACCTTGCTCGGCCGCAAGCCCGCGGCCCTGTCGGGCGGGCAGCGGCAGCGCGTCGCCATCGGGCGCGCGATCGTGCGCCAGCCGCAGATCTTCCTGTTCGACGAGCCGCTGTCGAACCTCGACGCCGATTTGCGGGTGCGGATGCGCTATGAATTTGCCGAACTCCACCGCAAGCTCGGCACAACAACGCTCTACGTCACCCACGACCAGGCCGAGGCGATGACGCTCGCCGACCGGATCGTCGTGCTGCGCGACGGGCGCATCGAACAGGTCGGATCCCCGCGCGAACTCTATGAGCAGCCAGCAAATATCTTCGTCGCGCAATTTCTCGGAACGCCGCGGATGAACATCCTCGCCGCGACGGCAGACGGCGCGGGCAAGGCCATTCTGGCCGACGGACGGAGCATCGCCCTGCCCCCGCTCGCCACGCCGCTCGCGGTCGAAACGCCGCTGTCGATCGGCATCCGGCCCGGGGACATCGTGATCGGCGAAACTCCGGGCGCGCTGCCCTTCGCGGTCCGCTTTGTCGAGCGGCTCGGCGGGCTCGCGACGCTTCACCTCGGTGGGCGCGAAGGTGACGAGCCGCTCGCTTGCCAGTTGCGGGACGACGGCAGCTTCGGCGAAGGCGACACGGTCGCCGCGTCCTTTCCCGCCGACCATTTGCACCTGTTCGACGCCGACGGCCAAGCGCTGGGAAAGGCGAGGAAATGACCTTGCATTCGGCCCTTGTAACCGGTTACGCTGTGAACGTTTCCGCACCCGGCGAACGCAAAGGAACGGAGTCGCGACAGCGGCCCGGCGCCATATGAGGGAAAGGGGGCCAGCGGCATGGCTACATTGAGGGACGTCGCCCGCGAAGCCGGGGTCTCGGTCGCGACGGCATCGCGCGCGATCAACGGGCTCGGCAATGTCACCGCACCGACGCGCGCCGCGGTGATGGCCGCGGTCAAGAAACTCAATTTTGTTCCCCATAGCGGTGCGCGCAGCCTGACGCGGCGCAAGACGGACACCGTCGGCGTCATCCTGCCCGACCTGTTCGGCGAATTCTTCTCCGAAATCATCCGCGGCATCGATCTTGTCGCGCATGAGGCGGGCATGCACCTGTTGCTCGGTAATATGCACGGCAGCACGCACGAGACCGCAACCGCGATCGCGTCGATGCGCGGGCGGGTCGACGGGCTGCTCGTGATGCCGCCGGACCTCAAGCCCGAGATGCTTGCCGATTATCTCGACTCCGCGCTGCCGACGGTGCTGCTCAACTATGACGCGGGCCCGCTCGATCTGCCCTTTGTCGCCGTCGACAATTACCAAGGCGCCTATGCGATGACCGAGGCGCTGCTCGAACGCGGCGCACGGCAGGTCGTCCACATCGCGGGGCCCAAGCACAACCGCGACGCGCGCGATCGCCAGCGCGGCTTTGCCGACGCGATGGCGAAAGTCGGCGGGGTGCGGAACCCGGCGATCCTGCCAGGCGACTTCTCGGAAGAGAGCGGCGTGAAGGCGGCGCGACTGCTCCTCGAGGGGCAGCTGCCCGCTGACGCCGTGTTTGCGGCGAACGACCAGATGGCAGTCGGGCTGATCGCGGGGCTCGCCGAAGCCGGCAAGTCCGTTCCTGACGACATCATGGTCGCGGGATTCGACGACATCCCGCTCGCGCGTCATCTCAACCCTTCGCTGTCGACGATGCAGGTCCATATCGACCGGCTGGGTTCGACCGCGATGATGCTGCTGCTGCGCATCCTGCGCGGCGAGACGCTCGGCGCGGCGAGCGCGACGATCCTGACCCCGGCGCTGATCGCGCGGGGCACCACCGCGGCTCGGCAGGCGGCCGCAGCACAGCCATGACCGACGCCGGCGCCCGATGCCGGTGACGCGGCGCCAGTTGACGGGCGCGCTCGCGGCGCTGCCCCTGATCCCGATGCTCGGAGGATGCGGCGCGCGCGAAAGCAAGGCGCTCACCGTCTGGGCGATGGGCAATGAGGCGGCGAGCCTGCCCGCGCTCCTCAAAGGCATCGACTGGCCAACCGGCGCGCCCCCGATTTCGGTCCAGCCGCTGCCGTGGACGGCGGCGCACGAAAAATTGCTCACCGGTTTTGCCGGCGGCTCGCTACCCAGCGTCGGGCAGGTCGGGAACAGCTGGATCGCCGAACTCGCCGCGATCGGGGCGATCGCCCCCGTGCCCGCGGCGGCAATGCACTTGCTGGACGACCAGTTCGGTGCAGTGACCGATACGAACCGGATCGCGGGCAAAAGCTGGGGCATCCCCTGGTATGTCGACACGCGGCTGCAATTTTATCGCAAGGACCTGTTCGCGCGGGCGGGATATGCTGCCCCGCCGCCCGACTGGACGGGATGGAAGGCAGCACTCCACAAGGTGAAAAGGCAAGCGGGCGACGGCAATTTTGCCCTCCTCTACCCACTCAACGAATATGAGCAGCTGACGACGCTCGCGCTGTCGGCAGGAGCGCGGATGCTGCGCGACGAGGGCGGTCGCGGCGCCTTTTCGGACCCCGAATTCAAGGCCGCGCTCGCCTTCTACAAGTCGTTGTTCGACGAAGGACTCACGCCCGCCGTTTCGATGGCGCAGATTTCGAACGTCTGGACCGAATTCGGGCGCGGCCATTTCAGCCTCTTCCTCTCGGGACCCTGGACGATCGGCGACATGAGGAGCCGCCTTGCGCCGGATCTGCAGGACGATTGGGGCACCGCCGCGAACCCCGGCCCCGACGGTATCGGGTCGGCCGCACCCGGCGGGTCGAGCCTCGTCGTCTTCGCCGATGGTGTGCATGGCGCGGCCGCGTGGGACCTCGTCGGGCGCCTGATGGCACCCCGCGCGCAGCTCGCGCTTCACAAGGCGACGGGCGACCTTCCCGCGCGGCGTTCGGTCTGGGCCGAGGCCGGACTGGCAGGCGACCCGGCGGTCGCGCCCTTCCGCATTCAGCTCGATCATGCGACCGCGCTCCCCAAGGTGCCCGAATGGGAGCGCATCGTCACCGAGATGCAGATCGTCGCCGAGCGCATGGTGCGCGGCCAGTTCAGCGTCGACGAGGCGGCTAAGGAGATAGATGCGCGCGCCGACCGGCTGCTCGAAAAGCGGCGCTGGATGTTCGACAAGGGGCGCGCACTATGAGCGCGGTCGGCCGGACAAGCGAGGCGCGCGCGGGCTGGGCGATGACGTCGCCAGCGCTTGCGGCGATCCTGCTTTTCTTCGTGCTCCCCGTGATCGCGTCGCTGTTCCTGAGCTTCACCGATTTCGACATCTACGCGCTCGCCGACATCGGCAATCTGCGCTTTGTCGGGCTGGCGAATTACGAACGCCTGCTCGAAAACCCGCTATTCTGGAAGGCGATGACGAACAGCTTGCTGTTCGTCGCGGTCGGCACGCCCTTCGTCACCCTGCTGTCGCTGTTCGCTGCGATGCTCGTCAATTCGCGCTGGCTGAAATGGCGCCCGATATGGCGCGTCGCGCTCTTCGCGCCCTATGTGACGACGCTCGTCGCCACTGCCGTGGTGTGGCGCTATCTGCTCCACACGCGCTACGGCCTGCTCAACTATATCCTCTCCGCCTTCGGCGTACCGCCGATCGACTGGCTCGGCAGCCCGACCGCATCGCTCCCCGCGATCCTGCTCTTCGTCGGCTGGAAGACCTTCGGCTACAACATGATCATTTTCCTCGCCGCACTGCAGACGGTGCCGCGCGAGCTCGACGAGGCGGCGCGGATCGACGGCGCGGGTTGGCTCACGCGGCTGCGCCACGTCACCCTGCCCGCAATCGCGCCGACGCTGCTGCTCGTGTCGGTGCTGACCGTCGCGGGCATGTTCCAGCTGTTCGCCGAACCCTATGTGATGACGCAGGGCGGCCCCGCCCAGTCGACCGTGACCATCCTCTATTTCATGTATGAGGAGGGGTTCAAATGGTGGAATCTCGGATCGGGCGCGGCGGTCGCCTTCCTGCTCTTCCTCTGCATCCTTGCGGTAACTTTGGTGCAGTTACGCCTGGCGAGGAAAGCGGTCTGATGAGAGCTTCGCGACCCTTCCTGTCCGCATATCCCCGCGAAGGCGGGGATCCATCACCTGCCCGTGCAAAATGGAGCCGGGCGGAGATGGGCCCCCGCCTTCGCGGGGGAACACGGCTTTTTATAGCTCTTTACGGCCCCCGAACATGAGCGCCAACCGCTGGTCCGTCACCCTGATCGCCACGCTCGTCGCGCTGGTCACGATCGCGCCGCTCATCTGGATGGTCTCGGTCAGCTTCATGGCGCGCGGCGAGGCGGCGCAATTCCCGCCGCCGCTGTGGCCCGCGAGCCCGACGCTCGACAACTACCGCCTGCTCTTCGGCACCTTCGGCGTCGGCCGCTTCCTGCTCAACAGCATCCTCATCTCGACGCTCGCGACGGGCCTCGCGCTGCTTTTTACCATCCCGGCGGGCTACGCCTTCGCCAAGCTGCGCTTCAGCGGTCGCGACGCGATCTTCCGCATGCTCGTCGCGGCGCTCGTCGTGCCCGGGCAGATCGGGATGCTGCCGCTGTTCCTCGAACTCAAGGCGATGGGGCTGGTCAATAGCTATGCCGGCGCGCTGGTGCCTTGGCTCGCGGGCATTTTCGGTATCTTCCTCGTCCGCCAATATTGCCTGTCGATCCCCGACGAGATGCTCGAGGCGGCGCGCATCGACGGCGCGAGCGAAGGACAGATTCTCCGCCGCATCGTGCTGCCGATCCTGACCCCGATCATCGTCACGCTCGCGCTCTATGTGTTCCTGTCGAGCTGGAACGATTTCATGTGGCCGCTGATCATCCTCGCCGACCAGCAGCTCTACACGCTGCCCGTCGCACTCGCCGCGAACAGCCGCCAGAATGTGCAGGATTACGAGATCATGATGGCCGGCGCGGTCGTCACCACCCTCCCCGTCCTCATCCTCTTCCTCGCGCTTCAACGCTATTATCTGAGCGGGCTGCTGACCGGGAGCGTGAAGGGATGACCCGGGCAACCAAGGAAAAACGAATGAGATATTGGACCGCGGCGCTGCTGGGCCTTGCCCTCGCCGCCTCCCCCGCTGCCGGCAGGACGAAAGCTCTGCCGGTGGTCGAAGGCCAGACACCGCAGCAGCCGGTCGCGCCCGGCAATTATCCGTACCAGCTGTTCGTGCCCAAGGGCTATCTGGCCGACAAGGCGAAGCGCTGGCCCCTCCTCATCTTCCTCCACGGCTCGGGCGAGCGCGGCGACGATGTCGCGAAGGTCAAGGTGCATGGACCGCCGAAGATCGCCGACCGCGACCCCGATTTCCCCTTCCTCACCGTCTCGCCCTTGCTCGGCGCCGATCAGGACTGGGATATCGAAAAGCTCGACGCGCTCCTCGATCATATCGCAAAGAGCTATCGCATCGATCCCGCGCGCATCTACCTCACCGGCCTCAGCCGCGGCGGCCATGCGAGCTGGCGCTGGGCGATCGCCGAGCCGAAGCGGTTCGCGGCGGTGGCCGCAATCGCGGGGCGCGGCAATCCGGGTGAGGCGTGCCGGTTGATGGACCTTCCGGTCTGGGCCTTCCATGGCGACCGCGACGATATCGTCGTCCCCGAGGGCAGCTTCGCCATGGCGCGCGCGATCCGCGCCTGCGGCGGGCGCAAGGTGCGCCTGACCATCTACCCCGACCTCGGCCACAACGCTTGGGACCCCGCCTATGACGATCCGGCGCTCTACACCTGGCTGCTCGAACAGAAACTTCCCTCCCCGACACATGCCGACAAGGACAAAAAATGACGCAGACTGTTTTCCCCGACGATTTCCTGTGGGGCGCCGCGACCGCCGCCTATCAGATCGAGGGGTCGCCGCTCGCCGACGGCGCGGGCGCAAGCATCTGGCAGCGCTTCAGCCACGATCCGCGGCTGATGGCGGCGAAGGGCGACACCGGCGACGTCGCATGCGACCACTACAACCGCATGCCCGCCGACGTCGCGCTGATGAAGGAACTGGGGCTCAAGGCCTATCGCTTCAGCGTCAACTGGGGCCGCGTGCTGCCTGAGGGGATCGGGCGCGTGAACGAACCCGGCCTCGGCTTTTACGAACGGCTGGTCGACGAACTGCTCAAGCATGACATCGAGCCGCTGCTGACCCTCCACCACTGGGACCTCCCCGCCGCGCTCGACGACAAGGGCGGCTGGCTCAATCGCGACAGCGCCGACTGGTTCGCCGACTATGGGTCGGTGATGTACCGCCGCCTCGATGGCCGGGTGAAGAAATGGGTGACGCTCAACGAGCCGTGGGTGATCACCGACGGCGGTTATCTCCACGGTGCACTCGCGCCCGGGCACCGCAACCTGTTCGAGACGCCGATCGCGAGCCATAATCTGATGCGCGCGCACGGCCGCGCCGTGCAGGCCTATCGCAGCGAGGGCGCGCACGAAATCGGCCTTGTCGTCAACATCGAGCCCAAATATCCGGCGAGCGACAGCGCCGAAGATATCGCCGCGACCGCGCGCGCGCACGCCTATATGAACCGCCAATATCTCGACCCGGCGCTGAAGGGCAGCTACCCCGACGAACTTTCCGAGGTGTTCGGCGAAGCTTGGCCGCAATGGTCGGCCGAGGACATGGCGGACATCTGCCAGCCGCTCGATTTCATCGGGATCAACTATTACACGCGCAACGTCGTCAAGGCCGACCCGCACCAGTGGCCCGTCGGCGCGTCGCCGGTGCGGCAGAATGCGACGCATACGACCACCGACTGGGAAGTCTATCCGCCCGCGCTCACCGACATGCTGATCTGGTTCCGCGACACCTATGGCGATATCCCGGTCTATATCACCGAGAATGGCGCCGCCTTCTACGACCCGCCCAAAGCCGGACCCGACGGCATCGACGATCCGCTGCGCTGCGATTATCTGCGCACCCACATCTCGGCGATCGGCGATGCAATCCGACAGGGCGTCGACGTGCGCGGCTATATGGCATGGTCGCTGCTCGACAATCTCGAATGGTCGCTGGGCTTTTCGAAACGCTTCGGCATCGTCCATGTCGATTATGAGACGCAGACCCGCACGCCCAAGCGGAGTGCGCGTTTCTACAGCAACGTGATCGCGACCAACGGAGGAAATCTCGGATGACCCGCAAAGCCCTGTTTCTCGCGACAGCCCTGCTCGCGCTGCCCGCTGCGGCGAAAGAAGGCGCCGATCATTATGAGGCGATGACCTATAATATCCGCCTCGACGTCGCGTCGGACGACGACAATGCGTGGCCGCACCGGCGGAGCGCGCTGACCGCGCTCGTCGCCTATCGCGCGCCCGACCTCGTCGGGATGCAGGAGGTGCTGCAGCATCAGAAGCAGGCGGTCGAAGCCGACCTGCCCGCCTATCAGTTCGTCGGCGTCGCGCGCGACGACGGCAAGGAAAAGGGCGAATATTCGCCGCTCGGCTTCCGCCGCGACCGCTTCACCCTGATCGGATCAGGCACCTTCTGGCTGTCGCCGACGCCCGACATTCCCAGCAAGGGCTGGGACGCCGCATTGCCGCGGATCGCGACCTGGGCGCGATTGCACGACCGGACGGCGAAACGCACCTTGCTCGTCGTGAACACCCATTTCGACCATATCGGCGAGGTCGCGCGACAGGAGAGCGCCCGCCAGATTCGCCGCTGGGTCGACGGGCAGCGCAAACCTGGTGAAAGCGCCGTAGTGATGGGCGATTTCAACAGCCCCGCGACGAGCAATCCCTATGCCGCGATCGTCGAGCCCGGCAAGGGCGCGCTCCGCGACAGCCGGACGGTCAGCCGCACGCCACATTATGGCCCGCTCGGCACCTTCACCGGCTTCGACATCGCGCGCATGGACGCGAGCCCGATCGACCATATCTTCGTCAGCGACGATATAATGGTGCTGCGCCACGCGACGCTGACCGACCAGAATGGCGGCAAGCTGCCGTCGGATCATTATCCGGTGGTCGCGGATCTGTGCATCGGGAAGAGCTGCTGACATTCCCGTGCCCCGGCGAAGGCCGGGGTCCAGACGGGTACGCGCCGCCGCATGGACCCCGGCCTTTGCCGGGGAACATTACTCAGCCTTGGCCTGATCGAGCCAGCCGCCGGCAAAGCCGATGCGCCGGAGTCCGCGCACGATATGCGGGTTCTTGCGCATCACCTTCCAGACAAAGCCGCTGCGGTGATTTTCCATCATCGTCAGGATCGGTCCCTGATCGATGCCGAGATAGTCGTTCGCTACCCAGCCCGCCGCCGGATCGACCGCTCCGCTCCGCGAGCCCGCGTCGGTGAATGTGAAGCTGGGGTTGATCGCGTCCCTGAAGCCGTAGCGGGTATAGAGCCGCTCGCCATATTTGGTTCGCATCGCCATCAGCGCGGGGATCGTCGCCTCGGGCGCGAAGGGGATCGATCCTCCCGCTGCCGTCGGGACGATCGTGCCGTCGTCGACAACGCGCGCCGCGCTGACGCCGCGCGCCATATAGCCGTTGAAGTCGCGCGCGGTGCCATTGACGCTATATTTGCCCGCCGAATATCCGGGTCCGTCGGATGCGGTCCAACCCCAGATATCGGCGCTGTAGTCTTTCCACTTGTCCGGATTGTCGGCGCCATAGGCGCGCTGCGCCAGCGTCGCGCGGCGGCTGTTCTCGAAATAATCGATGCCCTTGCCGCGCATGAAGGCGTCCCTGATGCCGCGGAAATCGACCCAGACATGGCTATACTGGTGCCCGAACAGCGGTTCGAACTGCAGATACTGCTGCCCGTAATAGCTGCCCCAATCCTTTTCGAGCCCGGCTGCCCAGCCCTTGTCCCACGCGTCCTTGCCCACCGGATGCGTCGGCGAGCCGAGCGCGAGGATATAGACGAGCATGCCCTCGTTATACCCGACCCAGTCGTGCGTCTCGAACCCCTTCTCGGGCTTCCAGCCCATGGTGATGCCGTGCGAACCCGCAAGGTTCCGCGCCTGCGTCCCGGTGTTGGTGCGCTGAACGAAGGTCCAGTCGACGCGCGTGTAGATTTTTTCGGCGAGGTCGCGGATCTCGGCCTCGACCGGATCATTCCGGTCATAATAGCTTTGCGCGAACAGCGCGCCGCCGAGGAACAGGCTGGTATCGACCGTCGAGAGTTCGTTGGTCTTGTAGCGCGTGCCGTCTTCATTCTTCAGGAAGTGATAGAAGAAGCCCTTGTAGCCCGTATTGCCCGCGGCCTCGGGTCCCTGCGGCGCGGTCCAGTAAAAGCGCAGGCAATCGCGCGTGCGTTCGGCCGCTTCGGCGCGGCTCACATAACCGCGCTCGGCGCCGATGCCGTATGCGGTGAGCGCAAAGCCCGTCGCGGCGATCGACGAGAAGGGATTGCTCGGCCAGCGATCGGGTGCGAGGCAGCGCTTCGTATCGGTCGTATCCCAGAAATAACGGAAGGTTTGTTTTTGTACAAGATCAAGCAAAGCAGAATC
>CBJKNR010000051.1:0-13510 GCA_966417555.1 uncultured Sphingopyxis sp. | reverse complement strand
CCTCTTCTGGATCTATGGCGGCGGTTTCGTGAACGGCGGCGCATCCCCCGCGGTCTACGACGGATCGGCGCTCGCGCGCGCCGGGGTGATCGTCGTCAGCTTCAATTACCGGGTCGGCCGTTTCGGCTTCTTCGCGCATCCTGCGCTGGCCGCAGCCGGTGAGGGGCCGGTGGGCAATTGGGGGTTGATGGACCAGCAGGCGGCGCTACGCTGGACGCGCGACAATATCGCGACCTTCGGCGGCGATTCCGGCCGTGTAACGATCATGGGCGAATCGGCGGGCGGCATGTCGGTGCTCAGCCTGCTCGGGACGCCGGCCGCCCGCGGTCTGTTCCACGGCGCGATCATCATGTCGGGCGGCGGACGTACCGCCAGCCAGCAGCGCGACATGGCGCGCGACCTGCCGGGCCTGCCGTCGGCCGAGACGATTGGGCTCAATTTCGCGAAGAGCGTCGGCGTCGAGGGAACCGACGCTGCCGCGCTCGCCGCGCTGCGCGCGCTGCCCGCCGAACGCATCGTGTCGGGGCTCAACCTCGCGAGCCTCTTCGCGCCGCCGTCGGGCCCGCCGACCTGGTCGGGCCCCTTCACCGACGGCGTCACGCTGACAGGGAGCGTCGAGGCGATGTTCGATCGCGGCACACAGGTGCGGGTACCGGTGATGGTCGGTGCGACCAGCGCCGATATCGGCTTCGTGCCGGCAAAGACGAAAGAGCAGATATTCGAAAGCTTCGGCGCCGACGCCGCAAAAGCGAAAGCGATTTATGATCCCAAGGACGATGGGGCCTTCTTCGACGTGATGATGAAGGTCGGCGGCGACCGCTTCATGGTCGAGCCGGCGCGCTATATCGCGGATCGCGTGACGGCCGCCGGGCAGCCCGCCTATCACTACCGCTTCTCCTATGTCGCCGAAAGTGCGCGCGCCGGATCGAAAGGCGCCGCGCACGCGAGCGACATCCCCTATTTCCTGGGCACGGTAGCGACAAAATACGGACCGGCAACGAGCGCCGAAGACCGTGCCGTGGCCGGCGCGATCAGCCGCTATGTCGTCAATTTCCTCAAAACCGGCAATCCAGGCGGAACGGGGCTTGCCGACTGGCCGCGCGCGCGGCCGGGCGAGGTGATGGATTTCGCCCCGGACGGCGTCGCGCGATCGGGACGCGATCCGTGGGCGGAAAGGCTCGACCTCGTTCGCCCGAAACCGGACTGACGACGCCTTGGCACCGATGCCGAGCGCGAAAATTGTCGTCCGGCGCGATCAGCGCCGCGGCGGTGCCAGATAGACGGACTGGTCGAGCTCTCCCTCCCATCGTGCGACGGTCGTCGCCACGGTCAGATTGGCGCTGGCGCTGGGTACGGTGCGCGTCATGTCGAGCAATCGGTCGAACGGCAGGACGAAGCCAACGATCAGCGCCGTTTGTTCGGGTGCGACGCCGACGGCAGACAGCACGGCCGCGAGCATGAATAGCGACGCCGACGGCACCGGCGCGGTGCCGAAAGCTGCCAGAGCGCCGGTCAACAGCACGATCGCGAGAACGCCAGCATCGATGGGCACGCCGAACGCCTGCAGGCTGAAGATGCTGAGCAACCCGACATACATGGCGGTGCCGTCCTTGCCGATGCTCGCGCCGAGCGGCAGCACGGTCGAATAGACGCTGGGGGATATGCCGAGATTCTTCCCCGCCACGGTCATCGCAACGGGCAGCGTCGCCGATGAGGAAGCGGTCGAAAAAGCGACGACGAGCGCGTCGATGATGCCGCGAAAGAAGGGGATTATGGGGAGCCGCGCGAGCAGCCGCAGGATGAGGCTGTGCACGAGGACGATCTGGATCAGCGACCCCGCGACCACCGCGAGCGCGAGCCAGCCGATGTTGACGAAGACCGCGGCGCCATTGGCGGCGACGGCGTTGGCGATCAACGCGAACACGCCGATTGGCGTCGCTTCCATCACCAGCCCGACGATCTTGAGCAGCACCGCCGACAGCGATTGCAGCAGCCCGGCAAAGGGCTTGCCCGCCTCGCCCGCAAGCACGGTGCCGACGCCGACGAGGATCGCGACGAAAATCAGCGCAAGCATATCGCCCTTCGCGAGCGCCTCGACGATGTTGAGCGGGATGATGCCGACGAGCTGGTCGTAGAGCGGGACCGGATCGCCGAGCGCCTTGGGCACCGCGTCGCAGACGGGGACGCCGGCCCCGGGCTGGATGAGCAGCGCGACCGCCATTCCGACCGAAACCGCGATCGCGGTGGTCAATGCGAACAGGCCAACCGTCCGCCCGCCGAGCGGGCCGAGCCGCTTCGGATCGGCGAGCGAGGTGATGCCCGCGGCGATCGTCACGAGCACGATCGGCGCGACGAGCATGCGGATCGCGCGGACGAACAGGTCGCCAAGAACGGCGACCTTGGGCGCGGCTTCGGGCCATATCAGCGCTCGTGCCAGCCCCGCGACCAGCCCGCCAAGCACGCGTTTCCACAGCGGGATGGCGAACCATTTACGCATCATGGCGGAAACCTTCGCCAATGGAGGCGACAAAAGAAGAAACAGCCCTGCCCGTCATTGCCGGCCAGCCTATGCGTCCGCCCTCTGCGCTCCGCATATCGATTGCGCCCTTCCCCATAACCATTTGCTATATGTCGTCGATCACCTGCGCCACGACCTTCAGGAAATCGGTCGCGAGCGCCGTCGGCGGCCGGTTGTGCAGATACATCGCATAAAGGTCAAAGGTCACGGGCGGTGTCAGCGGGCGGATCGCGAGGCCCGGCGCAAGCGCCGCTTGCGCGGTGAAGCTGTCGACCACGGTCAGTCCGACGCCGGCCCGCACCAGCGCGGTCGCGATATAGAAGGTGCGCGCAGACATCGCATGATCGAACTCGAGACCCAGCCGGCGCTGTTCCTCGACGAATATCTGGCCGATCGGACCGCTGGCGGCGACGCTGATAAAATGGTGTTCGCGCAGGTCGCCGAGCGCGAGCCGCGGCGGCGCACCGGGTATGTCGGCCTCGCGATACAGAACGACGAGTTCGCCCTCGCCCAGCCAGCGGCTGCCGATCGGAGCATTCTGCGGCACCTCGACCGCGATCGCCACATCGGTCTCGCGCTCGTGCAGCTTGCGGACGAGATCGTCGTGATGAACCGTCTGCAGATCAAAATTCACATGCGGATGATCGCGGAGGAAGCGCGCTACCGCCTCGGGCAGGACCCCGAGCGCCAGCGAGGGCAGTGCCGAAATACGCAGCATCATGCCCGAACCGCGCCTGAGATTGCGCGCGCCTTCGCGCAGCGCGTGGACGCGGTCCTGGATTTCGCTGACTTCCTCGAACAGCGCATGCGCGTCCTCGGTCGCGACGAGGCGGCCGTTGGCGCGCTCGAACAGCGGAAAGCCCAGAATCGATTCCGCGTGGCGCAACGTCTTCGACACCGACGGCTGCGAAATATTGAGCGCGCGCGCGGCCGCGCTAACCGATCCATTGGTATAGACGGCGTAGAAAATCTCGATGTGGCGCAGGTTCATGCCGGCCATCGTGACCGGCACGCCGCCGCGCGGCAAGTCAATTTGCGCCGCACCTCGCTTATCCCGGAGTCCGGAGCAGCACGCGGCCATGACGTTCGGCGGCGGGCTTGCCCTTTACCAGCGCCGCCTTTCCGTTGACGAAGACATAGTCCATGCCGACCGAATAGGCGTGCGGCTTTTCATAGGTCGCGACATCGCGAACCGTCTTCGGCTCGAAGACAATCACATCGGCAAAGGCGCCCTCGCGGAGCGCACCGCGATCGGGAATTGCGAAAATCTTCGCGGGCAATCCCGTTGCCGCATGGATCGCCTTCTGCATGCTGATCACCGGATTATCGAGCACATAGTTGCGGAGCTTGCGCGGGAAGGCGCCATAAGCGCGCGGATGTTCCGACGTCTCGCCGAAGGGCGGCAGGCCCCCGTCGGTCGAGGTCATCGTCCACGGCTGCTGCATGAAGGCGGCGACGTCGGCGTCGCTCATGTTGAACGACACGGTCGGCGCGCCGCCGCGGATCAGCATGTCGATCGCGACGTCGAGCGGGTCCTTGCCCTGCAGCTTGCCGATTTCGTCGAGGCGCTTGCCCTCCAGCGCGGGTTCGGGCGGGAAGCCGCGGATCATGATCGCATGCGGCCCCGCGCGCCGTTCGAGGTTCGGCGCCATTTCGGCGCGTATTTTCGCGCGCATCGCCGGATCCTGAAGCCGCTTGGCGAGTACCTCGGCGCCGCCTTCCTGCGCCCAGCCGGGAACGAGCGAGGCCATCAGGCTCGAACCCGATGCGGTATAGGGATATTGATCGGCCCATATCTCGACGCCCGAAGCGCGGGCTTCGTCGATGCGCGCGATGACATCGGCCGACTTGCCCCAGACCTGCGGCCCGAGCACCTTGATATGGGTCACGACGCCGGGAATTTTCGCCTCGCGCGCGACACTGATCACCTCGTCGACTGCGGCGACGACGCCGACGTCGTAATTGCCCTCGTCGCGGATATGGCTGATGTAGATCGCGTCGGGAAAGCGCGCGGCGGCTTTCGCCAGCCCTACGATCTCGGCCGTATTCGAATATTTGCTCGGAATATAGAATGGCCCGTCCGACAACCCGTAGGCACCCGCCTGCATCGCCGCGGTGACCAGCGTTTCCATCTTTGCCTGTTCGGCGGGCGTTGCGAGCCGCGCGACATTGCCCATCACTTCGCGGCGCACGGCATTGTGCCCGATCAGCGGGATGACATTGACCCCCGGAATGTTGGTCCGAAGGTCGGCGATCTGCTGGCCGAGTTCGGCGGGGCCGCCGCCATCGGGGTTGATCGCCAGCGTGGTGATGCCCTGATAGAGCATCGGCAGCGCCGCCGCGAGCTTCGCCGTCTGGATATTGGGCGCGGCGTGCGAATGCGGATCGATGAACCCGGGTGCGACGATCTTGCCGCGGGCGTCGATCAAAGTTGTCGCCGTCGCCGTGGGCGGGACGGCTCCCACGGCGACGACGCGGTCGCCGGCGATGGCGACATCGGCTGTGCGGCCCGGCGTATCGCTGCCGTCGTAGACGGTGCCGCCGCGGATCAGCACGTCATAATGTTGCGCCGATGCGGATGTGGTGGTGGCGAGCAGTGCGGCGAGCGATAGCAGGGCTCTTTTCATCGTCATTCCTCCCGTCACATCTTGAAGCGGACGCCGACGCGGTAGGTCCGGCCGAGCAGGTCATAGAGCGACTGGTTGGTTGCCGGCGTCGCATAGGCGCTGCCCGCAGGCCCCGGCGCGACGACCGGCGGATCCTTGTCGAACAGATTGTTCGCGCTCAGGAAGAATTGCAGTTCGCGTCCGCCCATCTCGACGTCGAAGGACAGGGTAGCGTCGACGTAAAAGGCGCCCTTGATGCGGTTGTTGTCGATCGTCCGGTTGGTGACAGTCGAAGCCGGACAGCCCGACGTGCATTCGACGAAGCTGTTATCGTAGACGCCGCTGCTGATCCCGCGACCAGTCAGGTTGAAGGTAAAGCCATCGTTCGCATAGGTCCCCTGCACGCGGTACAGCCATTTGGGTGCCCCGCCCGACGCATTCTGACCCACTGTGTCGGTCGGCACGTCGATGCCATTGTCGAAATAATTCTTGATATAGCGGGTCGCCATCGCTCGCAGCGTCAGGTCGCCCGCACCGATCGGAATACGATACGAGCTTTCGAAATCGATGCCCTTCGCGCGCTGCGAGGCGAAGTTGAATGGGCTTTCGAACACCTGCAGGTTGTTTCCGAACGCATTGGGGCCGCGCATAACCGCGCTGCAGAAGGCCTGCACGCCTTCGGCGCAGCGATCGACGATCGTCTGTGCTGTGACCGAACCGATCGCGCCCTTGATCTTGATGTCATAATAGTCGGCCGAGAAAGCAAAGCCCGGGATGAAGCGTGGCTGCAGCACGACGCCGACGCCCCACTGGTCGGCGCGTTCGGGATCGAGCAACGGATTGCCGCGTGTCGTGCCGGCGAATTGGACCGATGCGTTGTTCTGCGTCGGATCGATCAGCACGTTGATGCGCGTCGAGCCCGCCGTGTAGAGTTCGCCGAGATTGGGCGCGCGAATGTCGCGCGACCGTGTAGCGCGGAAGCGAATGTCGGGAATCGGGTCGAAGGTCAGCCCGGCCTTCCACGTCGTTACATAGCCCGAGGTCGAATAATCGGTCCCGCGCACCGCGCCGTTGAAGTCCAGCCCGTCGATTAGCGGCACCAGAAGCTCGAGATAGGCTTCGGTCACCTTGTCCGAGCCGAAGCTCGGCAGGAAGTTGCCGACGAACCAGCCCGACTGGAATTCGGTCGGCACTTCGCCTGACACCTTCTCGCGCCGGTGCTCGGCACCGATCGCCACCGACACCGGCCCGGCAGGAAGGTCGAACGGATCGAACGACAGGTTGGCAGCGACCACATCCTGCTCGAACTTCTGCCTGCGGAACGGATTGCCGAGCACATAGTCGAGCGCCTCTTGGCTGGCGACGCCGATACCGAGCCGGTTGAGCGGCACGCAGCCGTTGGTCGGTGCGGTCAGCGACGAGCGGCAGACAATCGTCCCGGCGGGGACGCCGAGCGCATTTCCCGCGGGAGCGAACACCGCATCCTGTGCGAGCGCAAGCCGCGCGTTGTTTGTGATGTCGCGCGCCATCTCGCGCGTCTTGCTGATGCCCTTTTGATAATAGACGTCCCACCGCGCGCTCGACCCGAACAGGTCGAAGGCGCCGTTCGCGCCGACGACATAGCGCTGCAGTTCGCGCACTGTGTCGTTCTTGCGGATCGGCAGGTCGGCGTTTGTCGTGCCCAAGGTAAACTGGGTTATGCCGGCGTTTGCAAGCTGGGTGCGCAGCGGCTCGGGGATGAAGGCGTTGTCGGCCCGGATCGTCACATTGGCCTGATTGAGTTGGACGCCAAGCCAGCCGAGGTTCTTCGATCTGGCATAGGAGGCCTGGACGAACAGGTTGAGCCCGTCGGTCACCTCGAAGCTCAGGCGGCCAAAAGCGCTCTTGCGATTCTCTTCCGGATCGAGCGACTGGAAGCCGTTGACCTGCGTCGATTCCCAGTCGCCACCGATCATCCACGGGTCGCGCACCGTCCCGTAATCGAACTGGCTGACCGCGCCGCCCTGCCCGAAGACGGTGCCGCGAAACGCGGTGTTGGTGATGATGCCGCCGGGCGTCGCCTGGCTGAGCCCCGCGCCCGACACGACAAGCCGCTCAGGCTGGCCGTTGCCGACCGCATAGGCAGGATTGTTGATCATGTACCAGCCGCGATCGTTCCACTCGCGCGGGACGCCGTGGAGCCCTTCCTTGATCGCGATTTCGCCGCTGAGCAGCAGATGCCCGCGACCGCCGGCAAAGGCAGTGCCCGCGGTCAGCGAGGCCCGATAGCTCGGCGCATCGCCATATCTGGTGATGCCATATTCGGCGGTGCCCTTGATCCCCGTATATTCCTTGTCGAGGATGAAGTTGACGACACCCGATACGGCGTCCGAACCATAAGCCGCCGACGCACCCCCCGTGACGATCTCGACGCTCTTGATCAGCCCATGAGGAAAGGTGTTGACGTCGACGAGCCCGCCGAGCGTCGATCCCACCGAGCGTTGCCCGTCGAGCAGCACCAGCGTGCGCGCGGTGCCGAGCGCGCGCAGGTTGAGCGCGTTGACGCCCGCGGTCCCGGCGCTGATGTTCAGGTTCGTGCTCGCCGGCGTATGGCTTCCGACGAGCGAGGGGATGTCGTTGACATAATCGGCGATGTTCGCCGGCGCCGATGTTTCGATATCTTCCGAATTGAGCACGGTGAGCGGGGTCGGCGCGCGATAGCCGTCGCGCTGGATGCGCGTGCCCGTCACAGTGATTTCGGTCGGCGCTTCGGTCGCGTTGTCGGCGCTATCGGAGAGGTCCTCTTGCGCAAGGGCGGGAGCGGCCCAGAGCATCGCCACCGCCAGTGCCGCGGTGGATGTGATCGGCATTGATCTCGACATGATTTTCCCCTTTTTTCTGTCTTTATGTGCGTGAAGGACGCCTCCCGGACCCGCCTGTTCCGGCGGCTTTTGTCCTCCTGCTCTGGTTATTTGCAGCCTGTTCCGGCTGCTTTTCTCGGAAGCGGGCGCCCACCCGCCAATCCCGTTGCCTCGCCATTTTCGATGGCGAGCGATCCGTTGACGACGACGAAGCGCATGCCCGTCGAGAAGAGCGCCGGATGGGCATAATCGGCGCGCGGCGCAAATTTCGCAGGATCGAACGCGATGACGTCCGCAAAGGCACCCGCCTTGAGTTCGCCGCGGCCCTGAAGCCCGAACATCCGCGCCGGCGTCGCTGTACTTTGTTTGATGAAAGTAGCGAGGTCGATAACTCGCTTGTCCTTGACATAGGTCGCATATTTGCGCGCGTAAGACGCGTAATAGCGCGGATGCCCCTGCGAAGCGTCCGAGCTGGTGACGACCCACGGGCGCGTCATGAAGGCGGCGATGTCGGCCTCGTCCTGGTTGAAGGACGCGACGCCCGCCTCGCGCTGTTTCAGGATCAGGATCGCCGCATCGACCGGATCGATGCCGCGGTCCTTCGCCACCTGCTCGAGCGTCCTGCCCTCGAATGCCGCGGGCCCCGAGGTGATCAGCAGCGACGCGGGGCCGCCGCGGCGACGGAGGTTCTCGGCGATTTCCGGTCGCATTTTTGTCATCACCGCGCTGTCGTCGAAGCGCTTCAGCATCGCGGCGCGGCCGCCATCCTGCGCCCAGCGCGGCAGCAGCGCCGCCGACAGCCCGGTGCCCGATGCCGACCAGGGATATTGATCGGCGTGGACGATCTGCCCGGCCTTCTGCGCCGCCTCGATCTGCGCAATGATCGCGGGAGCCTGCCCGTGGACGTCGACGCCGAGCGCCTTGATATGGGCGATATGGACCGGAATGCCGGCATCGCGTCCGACCGAAAGCGCTTCCTCGATCGCGCCCTTCAGCCCGATGGTGTAGGAGGATTCGTCGCGAATATGGCTATCATAGAGGCCTCCACGCGCCGCGGCGACCTTCGCCAGCGTCACCACTTCGTCGCGCTTCGCAAAGCTTTGCGGCGCGTAGAAAAGCCCCGTCGAGAGGCCGAGCGCGCCATCGCACAGCGCCTTGTCCACCAGCGCGCTCATCTCGCCGAGCTCGGCGGGCGTCGGCGCGCGATCGGCCGCGCCGATCACCTGTGCCCGCACCGCGCCGAGGCCGACATAGGCAGCGAAATTGATGCCATAGTCGCGCGACGACTGGTCGAGCCCCGCCTCGCCCTCGCCGCCCGCACCGGCATCGGCGATGCCGAAGGTGCGCGCGATGTCGGGATTGCCGCCGCCGTCTACCCCGATGAACGCCGTGGTCACGCCCTGCGTGAGGAACGGCAGGACAAGCCGCGTCGCCGGATCCTTCGACGCCAGCGCTTCATTCACATGCGCATGCGGATCGATGAAGCCGGGCGCGACGATCAGCCCCGTCGCGTCGATCGTCCTAGCCGCGGCGCCGGGTGCTTTCGGTCCGACATAGACGATCCGGTCGCCGCGGATCGCGACATCGCCGCGAAAGGGGGCCGCGTCGCCGGTATAGATGGTGCCGCCGCGGATCAGGAGATCGGCGCCGCCCTGCGGCTCCGCCGCCCCTTGCGACGGTGCGAGCGTCGTCGCCCCCAAAAGCGCGATCGTTGCGGCCGTGAACTTCATACACCGGATCATTGCGACACCCCGTTTTTTCGTTGTTTTACAAAGACGCTATATCGTTCCCCAAAAGCCCGCGGCCGGCGGCGTCAAGACGCCGCGCGTGCCCTTGACTCCGCCTTCGCGATCAGCCGCGAGCCAGAGCGGCCCGTCGAGATCGACGAAGGCCGACCGCGCCGCCACGATCAGTGCCGGCGCGATCGACAGGGAGGAGGAGATCATGCTGCCGGTCATCACGCCAAGCCCCGCCGCGGCGGCCGCATCGGCGAGCGCGAGCGCGCCGGTCAGGCCGCCCGTCTTGTCGAGCTTGATGTTGATGACCTGATATTTGCTCGCGAGCGCGGCGACGTCGCCCGCGACATGCGCCGATTCATCGGCAGCAATGGGAATGAGCGGGCCGAAGCCTTCGAGCGCGTCATCCTCGCCCGCGGGCAGCGGCTGTTCGAGCAAGTCGATGCGGAGTTCGGCGAGCAGCGGTTGCAGCCGTTCGACGTCGGCGATCGTCCAGCTCTCGTTGGGATCGACGATGATCCGCGGATTCGGCGCCGCGTCGCGCACGACACGGATCTGCGCCTCGGGGTCGGTGCGGTCGACCTTGATCTTGATCAGCGGGACATCGGCGAGCATCTGAGCCGCGGCGGACATCGTCGGCAGCGCATCGAGGCTGACCGTCATCGCGGTGGGGGTGGGCCCAATATCGGGCCGACCGAGGCGGTCGGTGACGCTGCGCCCCGACAATCTGGTTTCGAGGTCCCAGAGTGCGCAGTCGATCGCGTTGCGCGCGGCGCCGGCCGACATGATCGACAGCAGCTCCTCGCGCGTCGCGCCGTCGACGATCGCGCCCCGCGCATTCGCAATGTCGTCGAGTGCGCCTGCGATACTCTCGCCATAACGCGGATAGGGCACCGCTTCGCCGCGTCCGGTGGCGCCATCGGCCGCGATCTCGACGGTGACCACCTCGGCCACCGTCTTCACCCCGCGCGATATGCGGAAAGGCTGGGCTAGCGGGAAAGCGTCGCTTCGCGCGACGATGGTTCGAAGCATGCGTTGATCCTGTCGATAATGGGGTCCACTCCGTGCGCGAAGGGGTCGGTGCAGGGCAATCCGAGCGCGTCGGACGTTTCGGCACACAGGCGAAGCGCCTCTTCAGGGGAAAGCTTCGACGTGTTGAGCGCAACGCCTACCGCCTGCACATGCGGGCTGGTCAGCCGGGCAACCTGCAGATTGGCTTGCAGCGTCTCCTTGAGCCCGGGCATCCTGTAGTGCGGCAGGCCGCGCATGTGCGGGCGGACCGGATCGTGGCAGAGCAGCAGCGCATCGGGCTGCGCGCCGTGCAGCAGGCCGGTCGAGACGCCCGCGAATGAAGGGTGAAAGAGCGAGCCCTGCCCTTCGATCAGATCCCATCCATCGTCGGCGCGCGCGGGCGAAATCTGCTCGATCGCGCCCGAAATGAAATCGGCGATCACCGCGTCGAGCGGGACGCCGCCGCCGGCGATCAAGATGCCGGTCTGCCCGGTCGCACGGAAATCGGCCTTCATGCCGCGCGCGCGCATGCCCTTCTCGAGGCACAGCGTCGCGTACATCTTGCCGACCGAGCAATCGGTGCCGACAGTCAGCAGGCGCTTGCCCGCACGCGGCTTGCCGTTGCCGACCGGAATATCCGGACGCGGATCGCGCACATCGTGGAGCTGGCGGCCATGGCGCGCCGCCGCCTCGACCAGCGCGGGCTCGTCGCGCAGCCGGTTGTGCAGACCCGACGCCACATCGAGCCCGGCTTCGATCGCGGCAACCGCATCGCGCACCAGGTCGTCGCCCATTTTTCCGCCGGCATTGGCGATGCCGAGAACAAGCGTCTTCGCACCCGCAGCGACGGCTTCGGGGAAGCCCAGGCGCGGGAGGCCGAGAGTCAATTCGCAATCGTCGTGGCGAAACTCACCGACGCATTGGTCGGGGCGAAACACCGCCAGACCGCGCGACGTCTTGATTCCGACTTCGTCGTTCACATGGCCAAGATAAAGAAGATAGGGGCTGGCGATCATGAAGTGCCTCTCAAATGGGGGACGGCTGCATCATGAGTGAAGTTGCGACCCGGCGCGCCTTCAAAGACGAGGCGAGTCCATAACTGACGGTTATATGAAATCGGCAGCCGCTTTCGCCGAACTTGACGGGCGGGCTCCGCTCGCGGAAGGATCGCGCGCTCAAGGCCGGAATAAACAAGATCGGGGCAAACGGGTCGATGAGAGGGTTGTTTCGCCGCGCGCTCGCGGCGCCAGAGGGGCAAGGGCCCAGCGGGCCGGGGGCCGGCGCGTGACCGCATCGGCGATCGAGGCGAATGCAGTGACCGCAGCGCTTGGCGCCGACGCGCTGGCGCTCCCTCACGATGCACCCGCCAAACCGTCGGCCCGACGCCTGCTCGGCCTCTATCTGCTGCTCGGTTTCTCGGCAGGGCTGCCCTTTTACATGTTCAACGCGGTGCTGACGCTGCGCCTTGCGCGGCACGGGGTCGACATCGTGATCATCGGCTTTTTCGCGTGGATCGCGTTGCTGCCGACCTTCAAATTCGCCTGGGCGCCGCTGATCGAGCGCTATGACATACCCGGTTTTGCGCGCTTCTGGGGGCGGCGGCGCGGGTGGATCATGCTGTCGCAGCTCGGCATTTTTGTCTCGATGGTCGCGATGGCGCTCACCTCGAGCGATCAAAGCCTGCCGCTCACCGCCCTGTTCGCGACCCTGCTCGCCTTCTGGACGACGACGCTCGAGGTCGCAGCCGATGGCTGGCGGATCGAACTTGCGCCCGGTCAGGCCGCACAGGCGCCGATCGTCGCCGCCAATCTCTGGGGCTATCGCAGCGCGATGGTCGCCGCGGGCAGCGGCGCGATCCTCGTCGCGGCGTGGGCCGACTGGACGATCGCCTATCTGGTCATCGCGATCGCCGCCTTTGCGCCCTTCCCCGTTCTCGCGGCAATGCGATCCGAACGCGAAGGCACGGGCGGTCGCGCGCAGGCACTGGTGACGGGCGTGGGCGCCGGCCTGCTCATCCTGCTCGCGGTCACGCTCGTCACCGCGGCGGTCGGCGGGGCCTTGCTGTCGGCGGCGCAGGCCGCAGGCCTGTCGGCAAGGACCAATGTTACGCCGATCGTGCTGGCCGTTGCGCTGCTCCCCTTTGCAGTGCTGGCCCTCGCATTGCCACGCATCAACCGCCTGCCGGCAGGCGCATGGACAACCATGCCCGCCTTCTTCACCTCCTATGTCGAGCTTTTCTGGCGCTATGGCTATGCCGTGCTTGCGGTACTCGCCTTCGTTTCGCTCTACCGCATGGGCGACGTGCTGACGCTCACGCTGTCGCATCCACTGTGGAACGCGAAGGGCTATAGTCTGCACCAGATCGGCGTTGCCGACGGCGTGGTCGCGCTGTCGGCGAGCATGGTGGGCGTCGCGCTCGGCGGCTTTCTGTCGACGCGGCTGTCGCTCGGCTGGACGCTCGGCATCGGCGCGGTGACCGCGGCCGCGGGCAACTGGATCTATGTCTGGCTGTGGCACGCCGACCCGTCGGCAGCCGTCCTCTACACCTCGGTCGCGGTCGACCAGTTTGGCAACGGGTTCGCAGGGGCGGTCTTCGTCGTCTATCTTTCGGTGCTGGTGAGCCCGGCCTATCCCGGCGCGCAATATGCGCTGCTCTCGGGCTTCGCTTTCCTTCTGCCGCGCCTGCTCGCGGGGAACGCCGTTTTCCTCAAGCCGCGCCAGCGTGCGTTCCTGGTCGGCCTCGCGGAACGAGGTGTCGAGGAACGGCTCGAGCAGCATGGCCCACACGTCCACGCGCCG
>CBJKNR010000050.1:0-13544 GCA_966417555.1 uncultured Sphingopyxis sp. | reverse complement strand
CCCGGACAAGGCAATTGGGTTGGCGCACGGGCGGCTTATCGGTTAGGGCTGGCCGGGTCAAAGCCGATTTTGGGGCCCATATTGGAACAAGCACGCCGACGGGGATCATGCTGAGCCTTCCGAACATATTGACCTTGTCGCGCATCCTGGCGGTGCCCATCCTGCTCTTTCTGCTCTGGCCGGGCGTCCGCGAGGGGTCGCACCAGCCGCTGGCAATCGACTATGCGCTTGCGTTCGGTCTCTACTGCCTGATGGGCATTACCGATTATTTTGACGGCTATGTTGCACGCTCGCGCGGCATCGTGTCGCGGCTGGGCGCCTTCCTCGACCCGATCGCCGACAAGATCATGATCGCCGCGGTGATCCTGCTGCTCGTCTTCACGCGCGACATCGCGGGCTATCATGTCATCGCCGCGCTGATGATCCTGCTGCGCGAGATCATCGTGTCGGGCTTGCGCGAATTTCTCGCGACGCTGCAGGTATCGATGCCGGTGACGCAGCTTGCCAAGTGGAAGACGACCTTTCAGCTGGTCGCCTTTGGCGCGCTGATCCTTGCGGGCGCCTTGCCCGCCTTTGTCTGGATCAAGACCGTCGGGCTCGTCTCGCTGTGGGGGGCTGCGGTGCTGACGCTGATAACCGGCTGGGATTATCTGCGCGTCGGCCTGAAGCATATGGATTGAGGCCGAGCCGATGGTGCTGCACATCGCCTATTTTTCATGGGTGCGCGAACGGATGGGAACCGGCGATGAGGCGGTCGATGTCCCCGCGGGCGTGGACGACGTCGGCGCGCTGATCGCATGGCTGGCGGCGCGCGACGAACGCGGCGCGCTGGCCTTTGCCGAGCCGCACCGCATTCGCGCCGCGATCGACGGGGTGATGATGGGCCCCGACGCCTCGCTGTCGGGCGCGCGCGAAGTCGCGCTGTTCCCGCCGGTGACCGGCGGATGATCCGCGTGTCGGTCCGGTCCGCGGCAATCGATGTCGCCGGCGAATTCGACCTGCACGATGCCGGCGGGCACGGCGCGAGCGCGAGCTTCATCGGGCGCGTGCGCGGCGACAACGATCTCGCCCAACTGTTCCTCGAACATCATCCCGCCATGACCGAGGCGGGGCTGGGCGACCTTGCGCACGCGGCCGCGGACCGCTGGAAGCTCTCTGCGCTGACGCTGGTTCACCGTGTCGGGGCGATGGCGCCGGGCGAGACGATCGTGCTCGTGATCGCAAGCAGCGCGCACCGCGCCGAGGCGCTCGCGGCGTGCGAGTTCCTGATCGACCGGCTGAAGACCGACGTGATGTTGTGGAAGCGCGAGACTTTCGTTGACGGGCGAGTGGCATGGGTCGAGCAGCGCGAGGGCGACCATGGGCGCGCGGAGCGCTGGGTTAGCCCGTAGGGACGGAAGGAGGCGCGGCTTCGGGGTGGGAAGCGGACGTTGCGGCCCCTTTAGCGCGGCCCCTTTAGCCCCTCCCCTTTAGGGGAGGGGTTGGGGTGGGGGCTGTCAGCCTCGCGCAAGGCCGATAGCCCCCACCCCACTACGACTAGGCAGCAAGCTGCCAAGTCTTCGTTGCCCCTCCCCTAAAGGGGAGGGGCTTCCTTTTCCCAAGGTCAGCAATCGGTCGTTCTCCGAATCTTCAATTCGCTTGATGCTTGCGGAAAATATCGGCGAGCATCCGGAATTCGTCGGCGCGCGGGCTGCCCTTGCGCCATACCAGCGCTATCGTGCGCCAGTCATGCTCCGAATCGAGCGGCCGCGTATCGATGTCGGTGTGGTCGAGAATCCCCGCCTCGATAGCCATCTGGGGCAGCATCGTGATGCCGAGGCCGTTGTCGACCATCTGCACCAGCGTGTGCAGCGAGGTGCCCATCATGCGCGCGCCGGCGCGCAGTTCGGGGCGATTGCAGGCGGCGAGGACATGATCCTTCAGGCAATGCCCGTCCTCGAGCATCAGCATTTGAGCGGGGTCGATCTGGTCGGCGCTGACCATCGCGGGCAAATCCTCCGACTGATCGCCCGGAAAGGCGACGAACAGCGCGTCGTCGAACAGATTTTCGGCCTCCACGTCGCCGCAGGCGTAGGGCAGCGCGAGCAGCACGCAGTCGACCGTGCCGTGGTGGAGCGATTCGCATGCCTGCGCGCTCGGCTCTTCACGGAGGAAGAGTTTGAGCGAGGGGCGTTCCTTGCGCAGCCGCGGGAGCAGGCCGGGGAGCAGGAAGGGCGCGATCGTCGGGATGACGCTCATCCGGAGCTCGCCGACAAGCGGCGCCGCAGCGGCGGCCGCCATCTCGGCGAGTTCCTCGGCTTCACGCAGCACGCGGTGCGCTTTCTCGACGATCTTGTCGCCGAGCGCGGTGAAGCGGACGACGCGGCGCGTGCGTTCGACGAGTGTCTGGCCGAGCAATGTCTCGAGCTCGCGGATCCCCGCCGACAGTGTCGATTGGGTGACATTACACGCGTCGGCGGCGCGGCCGAAATGGCCGTGCTCGTGCAGCGCGACGAGATATTGCATCTGCTTTAGCGAGGGCAGGTAATATTGCATTGATCGAACGTAGCAATTGATGCTGGGATTTTGAACAAGTTTATCGATCAAAATTCGCCGCCATTATGGCGGCATCGGTTGGCGCGGGCACGCGCGCTATGGTAGCTTGCCCGATCAATCGGGGTGGAGAGGGAGCGATGGCGGTTTCCCGTTTTCTGATCGGCGGCGTCGCGAGCGCGCTGTTGCTGACCGGCGGCCTGTTCATGTGGAAGGGCTATACGCAGATCGCCGAGGAAGAGGTGCTGCCCGATCCGCCCCCCGCCCTGCCGGCGATTCCGGTGGCAGCGGCGAATGCGCCGAAGCGCGGGCCGGCGCCGCCCGCCTTGCCGGCGGCGAAGGAAGCGTCGCGTGAGGAGCGGCGCTTCAACCGCTTCGACCGCGACCGCAACGACAGGATCAGCCGCGTCGAGCTGATGTCGTCGCGCACCGCGGCATTCCGCAAGCTGGACAGGGATGGCAATAATTTGCTGACTTTCGAGGAGTGGGCCGCGGCGACGGGCGAGCGCTTTGCCGGCGCCGACAAGGACAGGTCGGGCGATCTGACGCGCGCCGAGTTTGCCACGACCGCGCCGAAGCGGGCGGTGAAGGCGAAGTGTAGCTGCTGACCCCGTCATTACGAGGAGCCGAAGGCGACGCGGCAATCTCCAGCTATCGGCTTTGACGGAGCGCAGCTGGAGATTGCTTCGCTTCGCTCGCAATGACGGTTCCGATCAGGCCGCGACGCCTTCTGCCTGTTTCATCCATTCGGCAAGCGCTTTGCCGGCGCGCTGCGTATAGCCGAGCTTCCGGTCCTTCTTGCGGACATCCTCGGCCAGCGGCGGGAAGAGGCCGAAATTGACGTTCATCGGCTGGTAGGAGGACGCATCGGCGCCGCCGGTGATGTGGCCGAGCAGCGCCCCAAGCGCCGTTTCGGGCGGCGGCGGGGGCAGCGTGCGACCGCCCAGCTCGGCGGTGGCGAAGCGCGCGGCGACGAGGCCGATCGCGGCGCTTTCGACATAGCCTTCGCAGCCGGTGATCTGGCCCGCGAAACGGATATGCGGTGCCGATTTGAGGCGCAGCTGCTGATCGAGCAATTCGGGCGACCGGATGAAGCTGTTGCGGTGGAGGCCGCCGAGCCGCGCGAATTCGGCTTTTTCGAGCCCGGGGATGGTACGGAACAGCTCGACCTGCGCCGCGTGCTTGAGCTTGGTCTGGAAGCCGACCATGTTCCAGAGCGTTCCGAGCGCATTGTCCTGCCGCAGCTGGACGACCGCATAGGGCCAGCGCCCGGTGCGCGGATTGTCGAGGCCGACGCCCTTCATCGGGCCGAAGCGCAAGGTTTCGACGCCGCGTTCGGCCATCACCTCGATCGGCATGCAGCCCTCGAAATAGGGCGTGTCCCTTTCCCAGTCCTTGAAGTCGGTCTTTTCGCCGTCGATCAGCCCCTGGACGAAGGCGTGATATTGCTCCTTGTCCATCGGGCAGTTGATATAATCCTTGCCGTCGCCGATCGGCCCGACCTTGTCCCACCGGCTCGCCATCCACGCGACATCCATGTCGATGCTGTCGCGGTAGACGATCGGGGCGATCGCATCGAAGAAGGCAAGCGCGTCCCTGCCGGTCGCGGCGCCGATGCTTTCCGCGAGGCCTGCCGCGGTGAGCGGGCCGGTCGCGACGATGGTGGGGCCTTCCGATGGCAGTATATCGATGCGTTCGCGAACGATGGTTATGTTGGGGTGATTTGCGAGCGCTTGGGTCACGCCGCCCGAGAAGAGGTCGCGGTCGACGGCGAGTGCCGAGCCCGCGGGGACTTTCGTGGCGTCAGCCACGCGCATGATGATCGAACCGAGCGACCGCATTTCGCGATGGAGCAGCCCGACGGCGTTGCTGTCGCCGTCGTCGCTGCGAAAGCTGTTCGAGCACACCATCTCGGCGAGCGTGTCGCCCTGATGCGCCGGGGTCATGTCGCCGCCCCCGCGCATTTCGGACAGGCGCACGCGGTACCCCGCCTCGGCGAGCTGCCATGCCGCCTCGGAGCCAGCGAGGCCGCCGCCGATGATGTGAATGTCGTGACCCATTTACCGTATCCGTTGACTTGCGCTTCGTCCGCCGCGCACTAGGCCGGTTGAAGGCAAGATGCAAAGGGGCGTGGAATGAGCGGCGAACAGGGCTGGAATCGGGCGCGGTGGCTGTGGTGGCTGGCGCTGCTCGGCGGGGTCAGTTTTTTCGTCGCGGTGTTCCAGCGGCTCGACGGGCCGGCGATCTGGGCGTGGAAAGGGACCGGTGTAGGCTTTCTGGCCGCGTGGGCGGCGGCGAATGCGCGCGAGAAGAATGGCTGGCTGATCGCCGCGGTCCTCGGTTTCGGGGCGCTCGGCGATTATCTGCTCGATGCGAAGGGGCTCATCGCGGGCGCGGCGGCGTTCGCGGTCGGGCATCTGATCGCCATCACGCTCTATCTCGTCAACCGGCGCGCGCAGATGGCGCCGTCGCAGCGCCTGCTCGGCTGGCTGACCGTGCCCGCGACGCTTGTGATCGTCTGGGGCATGCTGAGTCCTCAACCCGGCTGGTGGCACGCCGCGGTCTATTCGCTGTTCGTCGCCGCGATGGCGGCGGCGGCGTGGACCAGCCGCTTTCCGCGCTACCGTACGGGTATCGGCGCGATGATGTTCCTCGCTAGCGACCTCTTCATCTTTGCGGGCGAGGGCGGAACGCTGTCCAAGGACGTGACGATGTGGCTCGTCTGGCCGCTCTATTTCGCGGGACAGGCGCTGATCGCGTGGGGTGTTGTCAGTAGTTTGGCCGATGAGACTTCCTGATCGGCCTATTATCTCCGATATTCGCAGATATTGAATGTGTTATACAAATTCCGGTTTGGGGAAAAATTTGATGCGCAGCGGATTTTCAAATGGCACGGCCGCTGTTTCGCTTCTGCTGCTCGCTGCCTGCGGTGGCGATTCGGGGGGCGATGCGCCGCCGGTGACCGTGACGCCGACTCCGACACCCACGCCGACTCCCACTCCGACGCCCTTGCCAGTTTCATACGCCGATCCCTTCGACCTCACCCGGGCCTCGCCGGTCTTTCGATCTCCCCTGATCCGATCAAGATTCAGGGAGGTTTCCGACGCTACAGCGCCGTCCGGATATCGGCTGGATTATGCGACCACCGAATTTTTTGAAACACCGCTCGCGACGGTAGCATGGAGCACGGTTGTACCGATCGAAACGTCGATCGGTTACTCTTTCAGCGGTGGGAGCGGCGGCCTGTCGAGGGCGGAATCCCCAAGCTTGTTGCGGAGAGACGAAAATGGCTTCCTGCTGGAAAGGCTTTTCCTCGGTGGGACGCTAGCGCGCGCCGAAGTCGAACGTTATGCACCAAATATCAAATTTGTGGCTGGGGTGAGCTATCATCGCCGGATTGTCACGACGCCCAAGCCGGAAGAAAAGGACGCGATATGGTGCGATTTCTTGCTTGGCGGGCAGCAAAGCGACCCGATCGATGTTCCCGCCACCGGCACCATGACCTATTTGGGGAAGCTGAAGCTTTCCGAAGTTCCGCATGGGAACGACGATTTTCTCGTCAATTCTCCCAGCCTTTCGGTCGACTATACTAGCGGGGTCGTGACCGGAGTGTGGATGTTCGGAAGCCGACGCTTTGAATTGGCCGGCACCTTGCAGCGCGATCGCCTCAGCCGGATCGACGGCACCATCCGAACCGTCGACGGGGAGTTCAGCGGGCGTTTCGTCGGCGATGTTTACGGCCCTCAGGCAAAGGAGGTCGGTCTGCTGCTAACCATGCAAAGCGCAAATTTTGCGGTGGCGGGAAGCTTTATCGGAGCCAGTTCATCCAACTAGCGGGCCTTCCTGCCTATCTGGCGTGATGCGTCGCTCAGCTGGGCGGGGCGGCTTCGCCGACGAACAGCGCCTCGATGTCGGGGATCGGGCGATCGGTCATTTCCTTGACATGCTCGCCGGCAATCCGCGCCGCTGTTTCCTTGTGCCATAGCGGGCGCAACGCGCCCATCGTGCTCGCGGGCGCGACGACGAAGAGCGCGTCGAATTTGCCTGCGAGCGCCATGGCGTTGACTTTTTCGGCGAGCGCGCGCGCGAAGCGGTCTTCTTCCTGCTGGTGGAAATCGGGCTCGTCCATCGTGCCGCCAGAAAGGCCTGTGCCGGCGGGGGCGGGCGACTGGCCCGCGGCATCGGTCTTGATGTCGCTGTCCTTCCGATCCGCGCGTTCCTGATGCGAGGTCGTGCGCAGGTCGATCTGCTGCTCGTCGCCCTGATTGCGCAGGAACAGCGCCTTGCGGCCATCGGCGACGAGGATGAGGGCATTGTGCGGGAGGGTCATGTCTCTTGCTCCTTCTGACGGGAGCAACGCATGGGAAGCATGCGGGGTTTCGACACGGCGTCGTTGTGACGGGCAAGTTGGCGGCTATCGACCGGAAGCGGCCATAAATCCTCCCCGCTTGCGGGGAGGGGGACCGCCGAAGGCGGTGGAGGGGGCGGGCGGCCTGAAGCGACGTTACGTGAGGATGCGAGCCCCCTCCGTCAGCCGCTACGCGGCTGCCACCTCCCCACAAGTGGGGAGAATCTAAGGTCCGCTCACCACCCCAAAGCGGTTATCACGCCCGCCTGTCCCACGCCGCGATCGTCGTGCGGTGGAGCAGGCGGTCGTAGCCGTCGTAGCCGCCGGTCGCGCGGTGGAGGACCGAGCGATTGTCCCACATGACGAGCATATCGGGCTCCCATATGTGGCTATAGCAGAATTCCTCGCGCCCCTGCCACTGGATCAGCTCGTGGAGCAGGGGCAGGGCTTCGCTGTCGGCCATCCCGTCGAAGCCGATGATATAGCCCGCGCAGCCGAACAAGCCGAGGCGGCCGGTTTCGGGGTGCGCTCGGACGAAGGGATGAAGCCGGGTTTCGAGCGCTTCGTCGCCCGAGCGGATATCCATGCTGCGGTCCCTGTCGTTCGCGCCATACATGCCCGAGGGCGCATAGCCGGCGCGGGCGCTGTGGACCGCCTGCAATCCTTGGACGCGCGCGCGGAGACCGGCGGGCATCGCGTCGAGCGCGGCATGCTGGTTCGCAAATTCGGTGTTGCCGCCGACCGGAGGAATGGTGATGCCGAAGAGACAGGTGCCCGCGGGTGGGCGCGCCTGAAAGCTCCAGTCGCTGTGCCAGTTCTCGGCGAAGAGCGGGGCCGTCTCGTCGGCCCTGCGTTTGACAGCGATGATATGCTCGTGCCCCGGGATCGGGCGGATGAAGGGATCATCACCGAATCCGCCGAAATAGCCGGTGAAACGCTCGAGATCGTCGTTGCTCATCTTCTGCTCCGGGAAGGCGAGCACATGGTGATCGAGCCACGCGGCGCGGATTTCGGCCACGGTGCCGGTATCGAGCGGTCGCGTCAGGTCAACCCCGGTAATGCGTGCGCCGCACGACTGGCCGCTGGGGGCAATGGTGAGCGTCATACCGCGATGCTGCGCCGATTGGGGAGCGAGGTCAATCGGGCGCGGCAAACCGCCCCGAATAATCGCCGAGTTGATATGCATCGAGCCTGACGGCATCGGTAGTTCAGCCAAGCGCCATCTTTGCTTCCCTAATCTCGGTAGCGGGGGGCAAGACGGAGAAGATCGATGTTCCTGCTCAAGAAACTGGCGTTGACCGCGCTGATCGGTGCCAGCACCTTTGCGGCGCTGCCTGCAGAGGCGGAGGCGCGCGACCGGCACCACCGCCACAGCTATTACAGCGACCGCGGCTATGATCGCGATTACCGGCGCGACTATCGGCGTGACTATCGCCGCGATTACCGGCGTAATCATTACCGCGGGGATCGCCGCTATTATTGCCGGCGCGGCAGCGGCACGACGGGCCTGATCGTCGGCGGCGCCGCCGGCGCCTTGCTGGGCCGCGAGGTCGATCGTTACGGCGACCGCCTTCCGGGCACGATTATCGGCGGTGCCGCCGGCGCGCTGATCGGACGCGAGGTCGATCGCGGCGGCCGGCGCTGCTGATCGGGCGACAGGTACCGGATGGCGCCTGCGCCAGCCGGTCAGTCAGTACCGGTTCGATTGCGGTCTGCAAATATCGCGGTAGAGTAAGCATCCCGGCGATGGATGTTCCCGCCGTTCGAGGTGGAGGCCGCTGATGAAATTTCTGGCAAACGTCGCGATGGTGGCCGGTTTGGGCCTGTCGCTCGCGGTCCTTCCGGGACAGGGCATCGCAGCGCTTCAGCAGGGCGCGAAGGCACCCGATTTCACGCTGAGCGCGGCACAGGGCGGCAAGCCGTTCAGCCTGTCGCTGAAGCAGACACTGAAGAAGGGCCCGGTCGTGCTCTATTTCTTCCCCGCAGCCTTCACGCCCGGCTGCACGATGGAGGCGCATCTGTTTGCCGAGTCGAGCGACGACTTCAACAGGCTCGGCGCGCGCGTCGTTGGCGTGACCGCGGGCAATATCGAGCGCGTCGCCGAATTCTCGAAGTCCGAATGCCGTGACAAATTTGCGGTTGCGGCCGATCCGGGCGCGAAGGTCGCGGCAAAATATGACTCGACGATGCGGCGCCCCGACGGGACCATGCTCTCGAACCGGACATCCTATGTCATCGCGCCCAACGGGACGATCCTGCTGAGCTACACCGACAGCAAGCCACAGGCGCATATCGAAAAGACGATGGCCGCGGTAAGGGCGTGGAGGGCCCGGCAGCGGTAGTCCGGGTTCGAGGCGATGCCATGATGACGCGAAGCTGCCGACGGCGGTTGCTGCAATGATGACCCCCGCGAATTCGCTGTCCATTCATCGCGAGCCCGGGCGGCAACCATGATGCCCAAACGCGTGGCGGTCCTCGGCGGCGGCATGACCGGCATCACGCTGTCCGCGCATGCCAAACGTCTGGATGTCGGAGACATCACGCTTTTCGAGCGCGCGGATATTCTCGGCGGCTTGCACAAAAGTCCCGAGGTGGACGGATTTCCTTACGACATCGGCGCGTTTTTCTTCGGCCCGGATCATCCGCTGTTCCGGATATTCCCCGCGCTGATCGATGATTTCGTCGAATTCGGGCTGCGCGTCCGCACCGTGACCGACGACGGGAAGCAGGACCGCTATCCGCTCAGCGTGAGCGGGTATCGACGGAATTATGGCAGTCTCGGCCTGCTCATGGCAGGGTCGAGCATCCTCTGGAACAAATGGGCCAGCCGCGAACGCGACAGCTTGCCGGCCTTCTGTCGCTATTATGTCGGCGATGCTATTTACACTGGCGGCGGGCTCAAAAACTACATCGAACGCCTATATTCGCTGCCCGACCACGAAATCGACCTGCTGTTCGCGGCCAAGCGAATGGGCAAATTGGCGGATCGCGCGGCGTTTCGAAAGCTGCTGGCGACAAGCTTGCGCAGGGCCGGGAAGCCGCGGGGGGGCGCCGCAGCGCTTGCGCGCCCGCGGGCCGGCTTCCAGCATATGTACGGGGCCATTCAGCGCGCGCTCGTCGCCGAAGGCGTCGACGTGCAGACGGGCGTCGAGGTGCGGCGCATCGAAAAGGGCACCGGCGGCTTCCTCCTGTCGACCGATCGCGGAACCGAAAAATTCGATGCCGTCGTCTCGACCATCCCGATTCCCGTTATTGCAAAGCTGGTCGGCCTGCCGATCCGCCAGCGCTTTGATACCGTCAGCCTGCGTACCTTGTTTTACACCTTCGACGGCGACCCGGGCTTCGATGCCGCGGTCTTGAGCAACTTCTCCCACAGCGGGCGTTGGAAGCGCATGATCGATTTTTCCGATCCCTATGGGCGATCGGGCGACCTGCACCGGATTTCCGTCGAAATTCCGATGAGCGGGCGTGCGGGGCAAATGGACATTCAGGCCGAGCACGCGGACTTTGTTGCCAGCGCGCAATCGCTCGGCTTGCTCGTCAGCGGCGAGATCCGCCTGTTGGGTCATCACCTGACCCCGCACGCGTATCCGATCTACCGGTCGGGCGAGATCGCCGACATCGAACGCGACAAGCAGACCCTTTCGGACTGGGGTATCCTGCTTTGCGGCAGGCAGGGCGCGTTCGACTATACCTCTTCGGCGGCGGCCGCCGCCAGCGGCATCGAAATGGCCGAACGCCTGGCGCGGGATGCCGAAGCTACCTTGGCATCCCGTTATAGCCCGCCGCCTTGCGCAGTTCGCCCGCATCCATGACATAGCCGTCGCTCACCACCGTCACGACGCGACGGAGCGCGCCGAGGTCGGTCGACGGGTCGCCGTCAACGAGCACCATGTCGGCCTCCTTGCCCACCGCGATCGAACCGGTGCGCTTGTCGGCGCCGACGACGCGCGCCGGCAGGATGGTCGCGCTCTGGATCGCCTCGGCGGGAGTGAATCCCGCCTGGCGATAGATTTCAAGTTCGCGGACCAGTTCGATCCCCCAGCCGTCGGTGCCCGCGACGATCGGCACCCCTGCCTTGTGCAGGCGCGAGACAAGCTCGACCATCTTCGCATAGCTTTTGCGATAGTTGTCGCGCGTCAGTCCCTCGACCAGCGGATAACCACCGGCGGTGAACACCGAGCGTTCGAGCACAGGCGAGATGATGCCCATATAGGGCGCGTAGGCCGGTTGCGGCTTCCCGCCATCCTGCGTCAGCATACCCTCGAAGATGACCACCGTCGGATCGACGATCGTTTTCTTCTTCGCGAGGTCGGCGACGAAACCCGACATCAGAGGCCCGTCGAGATCGACGTCCCCGAAATAGCGCGCCGGGCCCTCGACGCGCGCCCTCGTATTCGCCTTGTCGATCACCTCGCGCGGCATCGCTTCCATCACGACGAAGTTGAGGTGGGTCAGTTCGTCATAGCCCGCGGCGACGGCTTCGCTCGGTTTCATCGTGGCGGGGACATGGCCGTGGACGTGGAGGCCAAGCCTGTGCGCCTCGGTGGCGGCGGGAGCGATCCACGCGGGATCCATCGAGGTGTAGAATTTGACGCCCCAGAGGCCGGCGGCCTTGACACGGCGGACGGCGGCGATCGCCTCTTCGGCGCTGCTGACGACCTCGGCGCCTTGCGCCGCGAGCGGATCCTTCTTGTCGATGATCACTGAGATGAAAGGTTCTCCCATCAGCAGGCTGCCGTCGGCGCGGCGCTTCGTCGCATCGACCGCGCGGTCGAAGGTCGTGCCGGGGCTGCGGAAGCTGGTGATGCCGTTCGCCATGTTCGAGAGGACATCCCAATCGTCGCCGATGTGGAGATGGCTGTCCCAGATGCCCGGCACCAACGTCTTGCCGCGCCCGTCGATCACGCGCGTTCCGGCGGGGGCTTTCAGCGATCCGGTGGCACCGATCGCGGCGACCTTGCCATCCTGCGCGAGCACCGCGCGGGCGGCGAGGAATTCGCCCTTGTCGGCGTCGAACAGCCGGACATTGTCGAACAGCACGGGGGCTTTGGCGGCGGGGGTCAGGAAGCGTTTGGCGACGCCGGCGACCGCTGCGGCCGTCGCCTTTTCCTGCACATCGCGGAGCTGTTTCAGCGCGCCTTCATAGCCCGCGGGGATCACCGAAATATAGCTGATGTCGGCGAAATAGCGCTTGTTCTCGTCGAGCCAGACGGGGAGCGGCGAGGGCAGGATGCCGCTGACGAAGGCAAGCTGGACGGTTTTGGTACCGCCCGGCCCCTCGATGACCTGCGTCGGGCCGAAGGTCATCCGGCCCTTGCCGCTCGGCAGAAAAGTCAGCCCGGCGTCGCCCGCCGCGGCGAGCGCATCGATCAGCGGCGCGTTTGCGATTCCGACGCCGCCCGCGGGAATGTACCAGCCGCCTGCAGGGCCTTCGCCGGCATCATTAGCGGTTTTCCACGTCGCGCGGCCGTTTGTGACGCGAAACTCCTCGGCGGCGTCGCCCGAGGTGGTGACGCCGCGGACGGCCAGCGCCTCGATCGTGCCGCCGGGGCCGAAGGTCGTGACCTGGTCCATCTCGGTGATCCAGCCGCGCAGCTCCTGCGACCAGCGATAGGCGGTGCGGCCGTCGGCAAGCTGCCAGCGCCACTGGTTGCCGTGCTGGCCGGCTTCGGAGACGACGATATAGCGCACTGCGTCGGCGGGGGGCTTCAGCAGCTCTTCCTTCGGGACGGGTTTGGATTGTGTGGCCGGTGCGGCTTCTTCATGCGCGTAAACGGGCGCGGCCGAGGCCAGGAGGGCGGCGATCAGAACCAAGCGCATTTTCTATCTCCCCTATTCAGCCGTCACGGCAAAGCCCGACGGTGGTAGGGGTATTTTGAGGCGCGAAGCAAGATGCGACCAACGCCCCCGAGCGTTCGATCAATGCGCAAGTCGGGTGCGCGGCGTCAGTCGCGCCTACGCAGGCTCACCACTGCGTGTATCGGCAGCTCGGCATAGATGTGCGGGAAGAGGTCGCCGTCACGCGCGGGTTCCCAGCGGACTGCGTCGCCGAGCTGGACCAGATCCACCTCGGCGATCATCAGGCAGCTTTGACCCGCGAAATGCTTGGCAATGGTGGCTTCGAGCTGTTCGGCGGTCGACAGGTGGATATAGCCGTCGGCGATATCCACCGGGGCGCCGCGGAACACGCGTTCGCGCTCGAAATCGGCCCATTGCTGCTGGGTCAGCACCTTGAAGGCCGTCGCGGCGCTCATTCGGGCGCCGCCTCGGTCGGGGCTTCAGCGGTCGCTTCGCCGGTTTCGTCCGCTTCCTCGTCGCCTTCCTCGATCAGCGCCGCCGAGACGACATGTTCGTCCTTCGCAACGTCGAACAGGCGTACCCCGGCCGAGCCGCGGCCAATGACGCGCATCGAATCGAGACCCATGCGGATCAGCTTTGCCTGATCGGTCACCAGCATCAGCTGATGCGCCTTGGTGGCGGGGAAACTTGCGACGACCGGCCCGTTGCGGCCGATATTGTCGATGTTGGTGATCCCTTGGCCGCCGCGTCCGGTGCGGCGATATTCATAGGCCGACGAGATCTTGCCATAACCGTTGGCGCAGACGGTGAGGATGAACTGTTCGCGTGATGCGAGCTCGGCCATGCGTTCGCCGGGGAGCGT
>CBJKNR010000049.1:0-13548 GCA_966417555.1 uncultured Sphingopyxis sp. | reverse complement strand
ATCGTCAACGACAAGCGGCTGACCGACAAGGTCGACTTCTGGGCCAAGCTCGACGACCGGCTGACCCGCGAGCTCGCAATCGACAAGACGCTGCACACGCCTGTGAACTTTATCGTCCACACGCTGCAGGAGGTGAACGACGGGCTCGCGCACGGGCGCTATTTCTTCATGGACGTCGCGCGCGACGGGATCGCGCTTTACGAATATGACGACAAGGAATTGCACCAGCCGAAGCCGAAGACGCCCGAGCAGGCATTGGCGATGGCGCGGGAGTATTTTGAGGAGTGGATGCCTCAGGCGAACGCGTTCTTCAAAATGCACGAAGCGGGACGCGCGGAGGGCGCCTTCAAGCAGGCTTCGTTTGTTCTCCATCAGGCAACGGAAAGCCTGTATCACTGCGTATTGTTGGTCTGCACGTTTTACACGCCGCACGTTCACAACCTCGGCTTTCTCCGGACGCAGGCCGAGCGCATCGACATGCGTCTAGTAGATGTTTGGCCGCGCGACCTGAAGGCTGACCGGGCGCGGTTCGAAAAGCTGAAGGAAGCCTACGTGAAGGCGCGCTATTCGAAGCACTACCATATTAGCGAGGAAGACCTACTCTGGCTGGCGGGCCGGGTTGAGGAACTCGGTCAGGCTGTCCACGCCGTTTGCTCCGAACGTATCGGCGAACTTGAGGCCCGCGTTTCGATCTAGCGGGCGCGGGCTGTGGTGGGTCCGTCAGCCCGTTTAGCCGCGGACCGGGATCTGTTAATGTGTGCTGCGCTGCGGCGCTTGTTATTGATCGGTTCGCCTTCTCATCTTACACGGCCATCAATCGCACCCGCCCGGCCTCTGTCCGCAAGGATATGCACACTGGGCGGGTCTTTTATTTTTAGCACCGCTGACGCATGACGATGGTCGATGTCACGCCCTTATATCGGACCGACCTCAGCTACGCGCAGCAGATCGCTCACATGCGGGCAAATGGCGTGCGAGGCGTGGCAGAGGGGAGCTTCATGCGAATGACAGGGGCCGGCCGACATGCTGTTCAAGCCACTGCTCTGGCGAGCTTGCTGGTGGCCGGGGGCGCCCCCTCAATCACAGCGCAGGCACAAAATCAGCAAATCCAGCAGTGCATGTATGAGAAACGAGGCAATTCTGTGCACTCACGAGCTTCCGCGCGTTACGGTGGCGTCGCCTCGTACAATGCCACAGAATATATTATTGCGCCGCACAGTGACGTCGTCCGGTTGAGCCTCACCTTGACGGCTTCAGCCGAAGCAAACGAAAACCCAAAGTCCAGCATCAGTTTTTTAGCTGAAGACTCAGATGAAGCCTCGCTTCATGACCTGTATGAAGAGCTCGATCCTCCCGACCCGCTTCCCATCGAGCGCTTCCGCATCGTGGATGAAGTGAACACGGTCCTTTTGGACTGGCGACGCGATCAGCACCCAGCGATTAGGCAGCAACCCAGCCCACTCATTGTTGCCGAACCTGGTAGCCGGCTGGAACAAAGCATGTTGGGCGGGAAGCCGTTCTGGATCGAAGTCACGGTAAGAGGCGGTGTGTCTAAGCAGCGGGTGCGTAGCCTGAAACTAGCGCGCGCGTTTTTTGATGCCCGCGTGATGGCTAATGATCTGGTGGCGCGGGCGCATGATGGCCGGTGCACACTGGTTCCTTGATTTTCCTTGTGGAGCCGTCCGCACTGAATGTCGGTGACGCAGTAAGCGTGGACTGGCGGAAAGTCTTGGGCGACCGCATTGCGCCCCATTATGGTCGTTCGGTGACCTTTGACGTGCTCTCGAAACTTGCCATTCGCGCAATCACTGCAGCACGGCATCCAGAAAATTTCCATTCGCGATACAATCGCATTGAGCTTGAGCGCTGCGCATTCTGATCCGGCGTCGGGTCGCCTGTGTGCGAGTTTCGGCGGAATTCCGTTCGCCCGTCCGCAATATTAGTTGATCTCACCCTTTTACGCGGATGCTGCGGAACTACGGAGCTCGACGAAACAACCAAAACATCGCGGTCACCTATTTCAAAAAGAGGAAGTTTCCTTCATCATGAACCTAGCGAGGGAGACGAAGCAACGATGAGGATTCATTCGGTAACGATTAATAATTTCCGCGGCATTAGCGCGGCAACGATTAGCCTTCCCAAGCATGCGGTGCTCATCGGCGATAACAACACTGGCAAGTCTTCGGTACTTGAGGCGATCGACTTGGCCCTTGGGCCTGACAGGCTCTCGCGGCGCCCCCCTATCGACGAGCATGACTTCTTCGAAGGGCGCTATCTCGCTCCTGCACCGGCAGAGCACGGAGATGATGTCGAAGCCGTTGGTGCCGAAGAGATTGATGCGGTCGCGGAAGCTCAGGCGCCGCGGATCGAAATCGAGGTGACTATCACCGATCTCTCTGATGAGCAGCTTGCCCGCTTTGGTGGCAGAATTGAATGGCTCAACACCGAGGACGGTGCGTTTTTCATCGAAGCCAATCCTGCTGGCATAGATGCGGCGGCCATCATCGCTGCATTGCGCGTGACCTTCATCGGCCAATATGACGCGGACGAGGACGATTTCAGCGGTGCGACCTATTTTACTCGTAGCCTCACCGAAGACGACGCGCCAGAATACTTTAAGAAGTCCGACAAGCAGCACTGTGGCTTCCTCTTCCTGCGGTCGTTGCGGACCGGATCGAGGGCGCTCAGCCTCGAGCACGGTAGTCTGCTCGACATCATCCTTCGTTTGAAGGAAATTCGGCCAAAACTGTGGGAAGGCACGCTGGAGGCGCTATCCACACTTGATGTCGCTGGGGACCCCCAAATGGGCATCAGCGGAGTACTCGAAAGCCTGAATGCCTCGCTGAAAAAGTATGTCCCGCGCGAGTGGGGAGCGCAACCGCATTTGCGCGTTACCAATCTTACGCGCGAGCACCTGCGTAAGGTTATTACCGCTTTCATCGCTACCGGCAGCGGTAACCATTCTGCGCCCTTCTTTCGGCAAGGCACCGGCACGATCAACATGCTGGTCCTAGCGCTACTTTCGCAAATTGCCGAAGATAAGCAGAACGTGATTTTTGCAATGGAGGAGGTGGAAACCGCCATTCCTCCCTACGCGCAGAAGCGCATTGTCCATGAATTGCGCAATTTGTCCGCTCAGTCGATTCTCACTTCCCACTCACCCTATGTCTTGGAGGAGTTCGGCCTCGAGGAGACGGTGATCCTTTCAAGAACCGATCAAGGTGTATTGAGCCACTCAGCGATCACCCTGCCGGACAGCGTGAAACACAAGCGATACCGCCAGGATTTTCGTACCAAATTCTGTGAAGGCCTTCTCGCCAGACGTGTGCTGATCGCGGAAGGGGACACTGAGGCGGCGTCGCTTCCTGTTGTCGCGCGTCGCCTTGCCGATCTAAATCCGGCCACCTACCGCTCGATAGAAGCGCTGGGCATCACCGTTATCAACGCGAAGACCGAGACGCAGATCGCCGATCTAGGCAAGCTATACGCAGATCTCGGCAAGCGGGTTTTCGCTCTTTGCGACCTGCAGACCCCCGCTGCACAGCAGGCGATCGAGGCCGAAGTAGAGACGCTGTTCATGCATTCTGAGAAGGGAATCGAGGATTTGATCCTCAAGAATACAACTGTGGATGCGATGAATCGCTTCTCTCAATCGTTGACTTGGCCGCCGCATCTTTCGGCAAAATATGGCGGCAGTAACCCCAATATGATTGAAGCGCTGAGAGAGTATTTTCAGTGGTCCAAGGGCAATTGGGGCATTGCCGACTTTCTAGCCCAGTGCGCCGAGGATGAAATTCCTCTGTGGCTTCGTCAGACCTGCGCGCAATTACGGCTTCTGTGCGAACCGCTACCGGTGCCGCCGCCGCCGGTGCCGCCGCTCCCGCCAGTGCCGCCTGTCCCTGCGCCGCCGGCATCCCCGGTGCAGCCTGGAGGGCTACATGCTCAGCCGCTCGCGCCGCAGCCAGCGGTGCCGCCGATCCCGGTGCCGCCTGTCCCGGTGCTTCCGGTCAGCGCCCCGCCGGCGCCACCCGTGCCGCCACCTGTTGCGCCTCCGCATGCTCCGCAAGTTCCGGGGCAGGGCAGTGGGACCGATTTCGATGACCTTCTTGATTGAAGACGGCGGCACTCGTGGAACTGACGCAGAAGCAGAAGATCGTACTCGCGACTGAAGGCCACCAATTGGTCACAGGCGGCCCCGGTTCGGGCAAAACGACTGTGTCAATCCTCAGGGCTGCGAAGATTGCCCGGGATACCCTTAAGCCGGGCCAGCGCGTCCTTTTTCTCAGTTTCGCGCGCGCCACGGTGTCCCGCGTCCTCGAAGCCATAGACGAGGAAAAGGATCTTTCTTCGAGCGAGCGGGCCCGGATCGAGGTGGACACCTATCACAGCTTCTTCTGGCGGATACTCAAAACACACGGCTACTTGGTCGGATTGCCGCGACGTTTATCCATCCTCACGCCGCCGGCAGAAGCAATCGCGCTGGCGGCGATCCGACGCGAATTCGGATCCGACAAGAATCTTAACGATACTGATTTGGCGGAAAAGCGGGCGCAGGAGATGGCGGAGCGTGACCGGCTGGCGTTCACCGAAGGCAAGGTCTGCTTCGATCTGTTCGCTGATCTTGTGGCGCGCTTGCTCGAGGGGGCCGCCAAGCTGCGCGCCATCACGGCCATCGCTTATCCCTACATTATCTTCGACGAATTCCAGGATACGAGCGCAGCCCAATGGCGCGTGGTAAGGGCTCTCGGCGATCGGTGTACATTGATCGCCTTGGCTGATCCGGAGCAGCGTATATTCGAGTTTATCGGTGCGGACCCCGCACGGCTTGACCATTTCAAAGCGGCATTCGCACCGACCTTCACCGAGCTCGGTTCTGACAATCACCGTAGCAAAGGAACCGACATTCTGCTGTTCGGCAACGAGATTCTGACAGCCAAGTTCAGCAAGGAGGCATATGAGGGTATCGCCTTCATCGGCTTTCCTTCCAACAAGAACCAAGCTTATGCGGCGTTGGTAACACAGGTGCTGCAGGCGCGCGCGCGACTGATCGCTACCGGCAAACGTGACTGGGCGCTGGCGGTCCTCGTGCCGACCAAGCGAAAGATGCGGCTCGTCTCAGACATATTGCGCGATCCCTTCGGCAATGTGCCGGCAATTGCACATGCCGCGTCCATCGACATGGAAGGGCCGGTACTCGGCGCGGACGTCATTGCCTATTTGCTCCAGCAGGCTCGGGATGCAGATGGCCTTGACCGGCTGGTTAATCTCACATGCCAGTATTTTCGAGGACGCGGAGGCGCAAATCCTGGTAAGGGCGATCTGGGCGAAGCTGAAAGGCTCGAGAAAGCTCTCGCGACATGGAACCAGCGGATCACAGCTGGGCAAGCGCCGCATGCGAACAGCGTGCTCCATGCGATCGCAAACGTGCTTACCGTTAGCGAGCAGGTCGTCATGGTCGGCGACCCAGACAAGGATTGGATCGCGGTGCGCGGGGCGCTCGCAGGAGGGACTTGCCCAAGGCTGCAGGCTATCGCGAACGACGCACGCAACGTGCGCCTGCTCGAACGAGGCAACCTTCTTCGCAATGCGCTTGAGCAGAACTGGCGGGAGCGCGGCCGGTATGCGGATGCGTTGGATATTACCCGGCTGGCTTTCGTTCAGGATCATTTCTCCAGCGCCCAGCGTCCCGAGACGGGTGTCGTGGTCATGAATATGCACAAGGCCAAGGGGAAGCAATTCGACGAAGTCATCATCTTTGAAGGTTGGCCACTGCGAGCCGGCAAAGAAATCAAGGCAAACCCGGATCGGATCGTCCGAGAAAATAAGGCCGAAGGCGACATGACTCAGGCTAGGCAGAACTTCCGGGTAAGCGTGACTCGGGCCAAAACCCGCACCACAATCATGACGCCGGCCGATGACATTTGTGCCCTTCTGACCGTGACCTGAAGAGTGACCAGTTAACCTAGCCCTTGCACGTTGCTGTGTGAGCGCCTTTTCGAAACTTAGGCAACATGAACCGTCGTAAGGCGCTCGAAATGACCTCCTTGGAGTCCTTTAAACGAAGCGCCTGTGATGATGAGTTGTGCGCCGTCGAATTGTTCGGTGTTAAGGAGGTCGATGAACGGCTGGACGATGAAATTCTCCTTGTCGCCAATTGCCTCTCCCAAGAAATCTCCTGGGACATCAATGATTGAAAGGCCCGGGTAATGGCAGCCGGCGATGGGTGAGAGTTTTAGCAGGCCGAAATGATAGGCCATGAGGAAATACAGTGAATCTGTTCCTCCGAGCGCTTTCGCCCAAGGACGGCGCCCGACGAGAATGCGAAATTGTCGCCCTGACAATTCCACGCGAACAAGATTATGCCGCCAAGTATCTGGCTTTAGCTGATTCAGCGCCACCAGATAGGCATTCATCCCATCCTCCAGCAGGCCCGCAGCAGCATCGAAGTCCTGTGCGTCCGCCGCGTTTGCAACGCTCTCTTCGAGGGGTGTGATCGCCTTTTGAAGCGCTGCGATCTGGCGGGTGAGATCTGCGCCCACTGCTAGTGCTGCGTCGACACGATCGATCTGGCGATATCGCTCGTCGACCTGGCCCAGCGCTATGTCGAGGGCAGTTACGCCGTCTTGTACAAGTGCAGCCATGACAGTGCGTGTCGGTACCAACTCACGCTCAATAGCCTGAAGCTCCGATTCCGCCGTTGTTAGTAGTGCAGCCTGCTTCTCCTGCTCGCGGCCGACGACAATAATGAGCTGATCTGCTTCGGCGAGCTCGCCTGCGAGGCGCTCCCGCTCGAAGCGGAGGCGAGCCGCACCCAGTCCTGCAATATCGGGTTCCGTCGGCAATTGCTGATGGCACAGGAAGCAATCGTCGCTGTGACCTGCAGCGGGCTGTACGATCTGGTCGCATGCCGGGCAGTGGGTGATGCGAAGGTCTGCAAGGACTGCGCCGGCGTCGGCGGCACGGTCCATGCGCTCGATCTCCTCCAGAAGATCCGCCCGATAACGCCGAAGCTCGCTAATCCGATCTGCCGCGGCTTGGAACGCCTTAGCCGCCTGATCGAGCCGGGCCGCGACATCGGCGCGAAGATGTCCAAGCTCAGCGACGCGACTTCGCCTGTCCGCGGGAATTCCGGTCTGCGCTGCATTGAAAAGGAGCGCTTCACGCTCGGCGCGCAGGTGCGCCACTTGCTGGTCGAGCCGCTTGCGGGCTGCGGCGATCGTGGCGGTACTGACGCCGAGCTGGATGTCGCCGTCGTCGAGCAAGTCACGACTGAGTTCATTGAGCGTGCTGATGTAGTGCTCACGTCTGAAGGCAAGTCGGTCGGCTTGCAACTTCAATGCAATCAGCTGACCGTAATCGTCGCTAAACACATGCTCGGCCAACCCAAGCATTTGTAAAATACTCGCGAGTTGTTCGCTCTCGGGCTGTCGGTCGGCGATATCGGTCCACATGCTTTGACGGCGATAGATATGCCGGAGCATCATACGAAAGCTGAGCTCGGGCCACGTCTGCCCTGACATCGGATTGCCCTTCGGAAAGCTCAGTAGAGGCATCCCGAGTTTATCGAGCAGCCAGTGTTGGAAGTCCTTCGCTGACATGGACTCCTTGTCGACGAATACCTTCCCTTTGGCCCCTGCTTCCATCCAGCGGCGCGATATCCAGTATTCGTCTTCGCCAATTCGGATCTTTGCTGAGGCGGCGTCGTATTTGGTGAAAAGTCCTTCCCCATCGGCTTCCCCGAATGGATTTTGACCGAGGTCGCCAAAGAGGAAGTCGAGTGTCTCCAACCATTTCGTTTTACCGGTGTTCGGCCGGCCGACCAGCAGGTTGACACCGGGTATGAAGTTCAGGCTCTCCTTGCCGCCATTCGTGAATCGGCGATTGAGCGACAGTATCGATAGGAACGGAGTAGTCATCGGCGGATCACCTTGCCCATTTCGCGGCGGCCAACCTCGGTATCGAAGAGCCGGTAGATGAGATCCTTGAGGAAGGTGCCCGACCGCGAACCAAAGACGGCTTTGACCTGACGAAGACGTTGCACAAGCGGGCCGAAGGAATCTCGCTCGGAGATAAGCTTTGCGCGCTCGCGCCCCAAATCTGTCAGGCTGATCTGATACGACTTCTTCTGCTTCACCACGTCGATCAGCCGTTTTGCCTCCAAGTGCGCCAGGACATGGTAATAGCGCTTGTCCCACGGTCCATAATGGTGCCTCACCATGGAGGCCTCGACAGCGTTGTCGTCACCTCGTCGAACATCGCTTTCTCCGCTTTCAGGGGCCTTACCGACAGCGGACCGCGCGACCTCGAAAAAGTCGGGATATCGCGTGAAGAAATCCAGTTTCGCCATCTTAGTAAGGCCGTCGATGCGCCCTGCGACGCCACAGATGTGCATGAGCAGTAGCAGGCGCGCGGCGTGAAACTCTAGCACATCGTCCGCTGCGAGGGGCAGGCTGGCTGGCCTAGCGCCGAGGCGATTTAGAGATTTCATGCTTCGGGCGGTCCGAAGCGCAGAAGGCAACGATCAGCGATGTCGTAGAGGCAACCCTTAAGGAACGCGGCCTGATCTTCTAAACCTGCCGGCCTCGCCGCATTGATTGCGTCCATCTGGTCGATACAGAGGGTGTGAAATTCGGGTCCCGTTGCGTGTAGCGCGCCGGAGACCAGTCGCGTACGCAGACTAAGCGAGTCCGATTTGACCCGACGCTGCAGCTGCGCGACATCCTCGCTTTCCTGATACTTCGGAGTGCGTATGGCTGCTGAGTAATCAAGCCGCATCTCTAACGCCAATGCTATGATTTCCTCGGGCAACGACGCGACGGCTAGCTTTTCAGCGAGTTTTCCGCCTGCCGCGCGCTTTGCTCCCTCAATGAAATCTTCGAGCTTCTGGGCCCACCAGTTTGTGATGCGACCGCGCGTGATGATCTTTTTCGCCTTGTCCGGAATCCATTTCGCATCGCCGGCTATTTTTGCCAGCCATCGCAATTCTTCAAGGAGGGCATCGAGTTGGTCGAGCAACAGCGTGCAGCCTGCCTGCATCGCGAGTGCCATGAGTCGCCGCCGGTTGTCGTTGACCACATCCTTATAGTCGTAACGAACATCCCAATGACAATTCTCGAGCCAATACTCGACGTCATTGCCCTTTGGGGATTTTGCATCGGGAAAGCGGGATGCGAGCTCCTTATGTAACTCAACCATTGCCTCTGCATTTGCGGTGCGGGCTTCGCTACCGAGCGGGGAGGTCAGAGGCTTCAGCGTCTTTTCCGGCTGGCGGAGCGTTACGATCCTGAATTGTGCATGCTCGGCGTGCTTGTCGCGGCCGAGGGACGTCTCAAACAACGACAGGGTCTTCTTTTTTTTATCGGATAGCATTGATACCGTCCAAAGCTGGTCCGGTTCCTCGGCCTTTACTTGGGCATATTCGGCGATCAGCCCGTCGGAATTCTCCGGCTGACGGATTACAATAGCGTCTTCATGGGTATCGCAATGGACCTTGAGGACGGACGCGTCCTCAAGCATCTCCAACAGGAAGCCGACCACGATCTCGTCTTGATAGCTGAAGCCCGACCGCGCTATCGGGCCGCCTTGTTCAGCGGGCTGCGAGACATCGACTGACGGCCAGACTATTTCCGGCGTAGGGGAGCCCGCAGAATTAGGCATAAAGCGAGCATACCCAATGAAACTTGGAAGCACTCCAGTCGGTATACTCAATCTGTCGAGTAAGATCAGTTGTGATTGTAACCGCCCCCTAGTGATAGATTGGACACGCAAAAGCGGGAAAGTTCAAGCGCATTGCGGTGCGTTCCGGGGCAAAATCATCTCTTAATTGGACAGTGTTATTGGGGAGTGAGCATCTGCCTACCGCATCTCTCGGATGGTTGGTGATGCTGGTCAGTTCGGAAACTCGGCGGCACGGCCGATATTCTGGATTTCCGCCCATTACCTGACAGACCGCTACCGGCCAAGAGACGATCTGCCGAAAAAGAACGCCCGCCCGAAGAAAAAACCGGACGGGCGTAAGATGAAGGAGCCGAGTTCCTAAAAGGAAAAGCCCTCCTGGGTCGCATTGCGCGGTTAGCCTCGCCGCTAGACTCGATATCGTACCGCGACGCCAAAAAGAGCGGCGCTCACGCCTCAGGGCTTCGCCGCAACCGGAAGACGGAATGGTGCGCCAAGCCTGTTGAAGGCGTTCATCGCCGCAATCGCGATGGTCAGGTCCACGAGATCTTTCGGCTCGAATACTTCGGCTGCTGCTGCATAGGCCTCGTCGGATGCATGGGTTTCGCTGACGCGCGTGACTTCCTCCGCCCAGGCCAGAGCGGTGCGATATTGGTCGGGGAATAGATGCGGGACTTCGTCCCACACGGGGAGCAGTGCGACCTTCTCGATCGGCATGGTCTTGAGAAGGTCCCGCGTATGCAGATCGATGCAGTGAGCGCATCCGTTGATCTGCGAAACCCGGAGGAAGACGAGGTGAATCAGCTCTGCCGGGAGGGCCGTGTTATTGGTGATATAATGGTGCACACCGTACAGCGCCTTCGCTCCGGCGGGAGCTACTTCGGACCAATTCAACCGGTTCATCTGATCTTCCTTTCTTCCAGAGCCGAGATCGGCGTCACCATGCCTGACGAGCGGGGTTCCGCCGCTGTGACATCGCGCGTCAAAAAAGCGGGTGCGACCGGATGCTGTCGAAAGGGATCGGAAGAAAGGTCCGAGATTGACCTAGCGCAGTGTACCGACGATGCCGCGCTAAGAAACGAGGGGCCACGGCATTGTCGTACCGCCACGAAATGTCCGCTTAATTGGAATCGGAGTTGAAAGCCGCCTGGTTCCAGTCGGCCAGATCAGGCCGGCGAGGCGGCCTCGGTAGCCGGGCGGAGCGGTACCGCGCGCCAACCCCACCAGAGCGCCATCGCCGCGACGACGGCAGCGCCCGCCGCATGTATCGGGGGCGAGACACCGGCGAATGCCGCGAAAGCTGATTTCCACAGTGCCGAAAACCCGATCGTCTCGAACGCAAGGGATTGCAGCAGGATGACGGCGGCGACAATCAGCCATGGCTGTCCGTGACGGCGATGGCGCGACCACAGCCAGAGCCCGATGCCGACGCCAGTGAGCCCGCCGAGATGGACGCTCCAGCGGAAGAGAGGGAAGTCCTGCGGTCCGTTGATGATTAGGCCCGGAAGATGCGCGTTGTAGACGCGGGCCAGCGCGGGAGGGATCAGGAGCAACGGGGTCGCGAGCAGCCAGGCGGCGTGCCGGGCGACACTGCGTCGTTCCTTGAGAGCCATCGCCGTAAACAGAAGAAACGCTGCCGCACCGATCAGGTCGACGAAACCGAGTGCCGGCCCCCAGAGTTTGTAGAAGGGATCTCGTCCTGAAGCGGTCGCGATCGCCATGCTATGCTCGACGCCCGCCGCCCCGATCGTGAACAGCGGCACCAATAGGAAGATGGCAAGGCCAAGACTGCGGTGCCGCGCACGTTCGCCGCGGTCGATCGACCAGCTTTGGGCCGCAAGCAACAGCATCCAGGCGGTCGCGGTGACCGCGTGGACATGCCACGCGATTCTCGCCGTACCGAGCCGGGAGAAATATCCGGGCCAGAAAGCCAGGATGGTCATCGCGATCATCGCGAGACAGTAAACCCACGCATTGCGATACGGCATGCTCATGGCCCCCAAGATTTCGGCCATGGTTCAATGACCACCGCCTAGGTCCCCTTTTCAGGTCACCATAATAGCTTGATCGGGGCAAGTGGCAGTGATCCCATTGTCAGTTTTTTCGGTCTCGGCCTCCAAGCGGGCCTTCTTGTAGAGGCCTGACTCAGCTACCCCAACGTTAGCGGCTTCCCCAACGCCCGACATATCTTTACGGCCCGTGCATGGCCACGAGATCGTCCACCGCAGAACGCGTCGAAGCGCTTGTCCGCCGTATGGACGGGGCGCCGCTCTGCGACGAATGCATCGCGGACCGGCTCGATCTCTCATCCGCTGCGCAGGCGGGGGCTGCGATGCAGGCTGCCGGCGGTGTTCGCGGCTTCGAACTTCTGAAGGCATTGTGCGGGCTGTGCGGGCAGCCGCGGCACGTCATCCGCTACAAGGGCTGACCATTGTACATATGCCGCGGCCGGATCGAGCGCGGCTCGATTGAGCGTGCGCTGGCGCCGGCAGGCGGCGCCAGGGGCCGCGCGTTGTTCTGGCCGCGCAGCGCACTTGGCTCGCTATCCTTGCCGGGCGGCGGCTGGCCCCCACGCCCGCGCGCACGCCGCCCGGCTGCGGGCTCACCAAGAGCGCCTTTTCTGTTGGCGCTTCGCGCCGCGCGTTGGGGGCTCCGTCGCTTTGGACGTTTGAACTGATCGGCTGTCGGCGTTAGGGCCGGATGATGTTCGCTCTGCTTCTGCTGGCCTCTGTCGTCCCGTCCGGACAGTCCTTCACCTGCACGCCGGTCGCGGTCTGGGACGGCGATGGGCCGATCTGGTGCGCAGAGGGGCCGCACGTCCGTCTCTCCGGCGTCGCGGCGCGCGAGATGGATGGCAGCTGCAGCGCAGGCCATCCTTGTCCCAATGCCGATCCGGTGGCGGCGCGCGATCATCTCGCCGGCCTGCTGGGCGAAGCGCAGGGGCGGAACCGGACGGGGCATATCCTTGTTCGCGGGCCGGCCATGCGCTGCGTGTCGCGCGGCGGGGCGGGCGGCACCCGGACCGCCGCCTTCTGCACCTCGCCCCGCTCGGGCGATATCTCCTGCGCCATGGTCCGCAGCGGTCTCGCGGCGCGCTGGGACAGATATTGGGGCTCACATCGCTGCGACTGACCGGATGGGATCGGGAGCGGTGATTCGGAGTGGCCGGCTAATTCTGTCGGTGCCCGTCGCTCGATTGACGTGAGGGCATTTGTCTCCGTCGCTCGAGGCCTTCCCTTCCTGTCGCCCTTCTGCGGGCCCGGCTCGCCTCTGGCCGTCAACCCCATGCGGGGTTCGCCCTCGCGTGCCGCTCGGTGACGGCAGCTCGCGGTCCCTTCTTCCGGCGCCATCGGGAAAGTCCCCGAGCAACCGAAGGAGAAAGTTCATGCCCACCATCGCCAATCTCAACGTCAAGGCCGACGGCAGCTTCGAAGGCACGCTGGCCACTCTCAACGTCACCGCGCCGATCGCGATCGTGCCCAATGGCCGCAAGACCAAGGAAAACGAGCCCGATTATCGCATCCTGAGCCGCAAGAACGGATTCGAACTGGGCGCTGGCTGGAAGCGCTTCTCGCAGAGCAACGGCGCCGAATATGTGTCGGTGACGATGTCCGCGCCCGAGTTCGGGACCATCTACGGCAATGTCGCCAATGCACCCGGCGACGACCCGATGAAGAAGGTCATCATCTGGAACCCGCCGGCCTGACGGGTTCCCCGGCTCCGCCTTCGGGCGGAGCCGATCGTGTGCAGCCATGGAAGAGGCGGTCCGACGGGCCGCCCTTTTTCGTGCCGCCGTAGGATGCGGAGTTCCTGTGCGCTTCTTCCAGATGGTTCGGGACGGATGATAGGCCGCGCTCTGACGCGTTCGGGCGT
>CBJKNR010000048.1:0-13566 GCA_966417555.1 uncultured Sphingopyxis sp. | reverse complement strand
AAGGACGCTGCCAAGAAGCTGATGGCGAAGGCCGGGGTGCCGGTGACGCCGGGCTATATGGGCGAAAATCAGGACCCCGCCTTCCTCGCCGGGCAGGCCGCACAGATCGGCTATCCGGTGCTGATCAAGGCGGTCGCGGGCGGCGGCGGCAAAGGGATGCGCAAGGTCGATGCTGCGGCCGACTTCGCCGACGCGCTCGCCTCGTGCCAGCGCGAGGCGGCGGCGTCGTTCGGCAACGACCATGTGCTGATCGAGAAATATATCCTGACCCCGCGCCATATCGAGGTGCAGGTCTTCGGCGACGCGCACGGCAATGTCGTTCATCTGTTCGAGCGCGACTGCTCGTTGCAGCGCCGCCACCAGAAGGTGATCGAGGAAGCACCTGCCCCCGGCATGGACGAAGCGACGCGCGCCGAGCTTTGTGCCGCGGCCGTGCGCGCGGCGAAGGCGGTCGATTACGTCGGCGCGGGCACGATCGAGTTCATCGCCGACGCCAGCGAGGGCCTGCGCGCCGACCGCATCTGGTTCATGGAAATGAACACGCGGCTGCAGGTCGAGCACCCGGTGACCGAGGAGATCACCGGCGTCGACCTCGTCGAATGGCAGCTGCGTGTCGCATCGGGCGAGCCGATCCCGCTGACGCAGGACGAACTCGCGATCAACGGCTGGGCGATGGAAGCGCGGCTCTATGCCGAGGATCCGGCCAAGGGTTTCCTGCCCTCGATCGGCACGCTCGAACTCTTCCAGCTTCCGGAACATATGGGCCGCGTCGATACCGGCGTCTATGAAGGTGCCGAGGTTTCGCCCTTCTATGACCCGATGATCGCCAAGGTCATCGCATGGGGCGAGGATCGCGAGGAGGCCCGCGAGCTGTTGTCCGAGATGCTCGAGGACAGCGCGATCTGGCCGGTGAAGACCAACTCGGCCTTCCTGATCAACGCGCTCGATCATCCCGATTTCGTCGCGGGCACCGTCGATACCGGGCTCATCGGCCGCGACGGCGACGCGATGACCGAGGAGCCGGTGCCGACTGCACAGGCGCTCACCAACGCGGCAATGGCGATGGTGCCGCGCTCGTTGCAGGCGGGTTTCCGCCTTAACGCACCCGATGTGCGCAGCGCGCCCTTCCTTCTCGACGGCAAGCGCGTCGAGGTCGAACTGCATGGCCCCGGCACCGAAGAGCCCGCGCCCGCGATGCTCGTCGCCGAGGGCGGTTCGGTATGGCAACTCACGCCTTGGCGCGCCGAAGGCAGCGCGGCCGGTGCCGCCGGCGATGGCGCGATCCTGTCGCCAATGCCCGGCAAGGTCATCGCGGTCGATGTCGCCGCGGGCGACAAGGTAACCAAGGGACAGAAACTGCTGACGCTCGAAGCAATGAAGATGGAACACAGCCTGACCGCGCCCTTCGACGGTGTGGTGGCCGAACTCAATGCCTCGGCGGGCGCGCAGGTGCAGGTCGAGGCGCTGCTCGCGAAGATCGAGGCGGCCGAGTGAGCGAGTTGATCCTTCGCGACGCGAATGTGGCGGACCTTCCCGCCATACTCGCCATGCTTGCGGAGGATACGATTCCGGCGGATCGCGAGGCCGATCCGTCGGACCCGCGCTATCTGGCGGCGTTCGAGGCGATCGACGCCGACCCGAACCAGCGCCTGATCGCGGCCGAACTGGACGGCCGCGTGGTGGGCACGATGCAGTTGAGTTTCCTTCCGGGGCTTTCGTTTCGCGGAAGCTGGCGCGGGCTGATCGAGGCGGTACGGATCGTCGCCGATCTTCGCGGACAGCGGCTCGGTGAGCGGATGATCTTGTGGGCGGTCGAGCAATGCCGCGCACGCAATTGCAAGCTCGTCCAGCTCACATCGTCGGCGACGCGTACCGACGCACATCGCTTTTATGCCCGGCTCGGCTTCGTACAGAGCCATGTCGGCATGAAATTGCATTTGAGGGATTGAAGATGGCAGGCAAATTTTTCGACGAGTGGGCGATCGGCGATACGCTGACCCACGACATCCGGCGCACGGTCACGGAGACCGACAATCTGCTCTTCACGACGATGACGCACAATCCGCAACCGCTTCACCTCGACATCGAGGCAGCAAAGGCGTCGGAATTCGGCCAGATCCTCGTCAACGGCACCTTCACCTTCAGCCTGATGGTCGGGCTGTCGGTCGGCGATACGACGCTCGGTACGCTCGTCGCGAACCTTGGCTATGACAAGCTCGTGATGCCGAAGCCGGTGTTCATCGGTGACACGCTGCGCGCGGAAAGCGAGGTCATCGGTCTCAAGGAATCGAAATCGCGGCCGAATGCAGGTATCGTGACCTTTCTGCATCGCTGCATCAACCAGCGGGGAGAGATCGTCTGCCAGTGCGAGCGCTCCGCGCTTATCAAGAAGAAGGACGCCTGATGCGCCTCCGTTCGCTCCTTTTCGTTCCCGGCGACCGGCCCGAACGCTTCGCCAAGGCCGCGGCGTCGGGCGCCGATGCGATCATCCTCGACCTCGAGGATTCGGTGTCGCCCGCGAACAAGGAAGCGGCGCGCGCGGCGGTCGCCGACTATCTGGCGGGAACACGCGAGGTCGTGACGCTGGTGCGCGTCAATCCGCTCGACGGGCATATGACCGCCGCCGACATTGCCGCGGTCGCGGCGGCGCGGCCCGATGCGATCATGCTTCCCAAGGCCGAGGGCGCGCCGAGCATCGCGCAGCTCGACACGATTCTGCGCAGCGAGTCCGCGCGCGATGCGTCGCTGCCGCCGGTCCTGCCGATCGCGACCGAGACGCCCGCGGCGATCTTCACGCTCGGCAGCTATCGCGAAACGAGAGACCGCCTGCTCGGGCTGACGTGGGGCGCCGAAGACCTGCCCGCCGCGATCGGCGCGACCACGAGCCGCGAGGCCGACGGCAGCTACACCTCGCCTTATGAGGTTGCGCGCGCCATGACTTTGTTCGCCGCCCATGCCGCAGGTGCGGCGGCGATCGATACGGTTTTCCCGGCCATCAGGGACGAGGCCGGCCTTGCCGCCTATGCCGCGCGCGCGCGGCGCGACGGGTTTACCGGCATGATGGCGATCCACCCGTCGCAAGTCGCGCCGATCAACGCCGCCTTCACCCCCTCGGCCGACGAAGCCGCGCGTGCGCAGGCGATCGTCGACGCCTTCGCCGCCAATCCCGGCGCAGGCGTGCTCCAGGTCGACGGCAAGATGGTCGACGCGCCGCACCTCAAGCAGGCCAAGCACATCCTTTCGCTGGCGGACTAGCCAGCGCCCATTATTCCGTCATTGCGAGCGAAGCGAAGCAATCCAGAATGTGACAAGCCGCTCTGGATTGCTTCGCTTCGCTCGCAATGGCGTAGTCGGGCTATCGGAACGGTCGGTGGCGCTTCATCCACGCTGTGCCGCGATGCCAGCTCTTCTTCAGCCCGCGTTCGGTCAGGCTTTCGAACATCGCGTCGGGGCTGGTCGGATCGAGCAGTTCATTCTCGGCGATAAATTCGTCGAAAGGGCCGGGCGCAACGAGGTCGAGCAGTTCCAGCGAGCGTCCCTTGCCGCGCAGCGCGTCGACCGTCTCGATCAGCGAACCGGTGCGCTTGAAGGTCGCAGCCACCTCTTCTGCCGTCACGTCGAGATGCTCGGCGATCAGCGATTCGCGCAGGCGGGCGATCGCGGGCTCCACACCTTCGTTCGCCGGCAGCGCGGCGTCGATCGTGACGTCGCATTCGCTGTCGAGCCCCATCGAGCGGTTGTTCATGTTTGCCGAGCCGACGCGGATCATGCGGTCGTCGACGATCGCGGTCTTCGCATGGACATAGACCGGTTCGCCGCGCCTGGTGCGGGGGAAATAGACCTTCAGCCGGTCGCCATGCCTCGCCTTGGCGATTTCGCGCACCAGTTGCACGCGGGCGGCGTCCATCGCCATCTGCTCCAGCCAGCCATCGGCGGTCTTGGGCATCACCATCACAAATTCGGGCGGGTCGTCCTCGTTCAGCCGCCCGGCGATGGCCGCGGCGATCTTGCCGCACGTGAAATATTGATTCTCGAAATAGATGAAGCGGTCCGCCGCGGCGATCATGTCGAGATAGAGCTGCTCGATCTCGCGGATTTCCGCATATCCGTCATATTCGGCGCGCGTGCGCGAGATCGCAACGTCGACGTCCTCGAAATCAGGTTCGAGGGTCCCGGGCCAATTCTCGCCATCGCCGTCGACCTCGCGCAGCGGCTTTTTCGTCGCACGCTGCCAGCGTTCGTTGCCGAGGTCGGCGAGCGCGTTGCCGACGGGGCCGGCGAGGACCATCGTGCTGTCGTGCCACGGCATATAGGCTTTGCCGTCGGGCGCGATGCGGTGCGGATCCGCGTCCCTGTGCGCGCGCGTGTCCCATCGCCGCGACCCGACGTCGATCCCGCCGCACACCGCCAGATGATCGTCGAATACTGCCACTTTCTGGTGGTGACTGCACCCGACGGGGTGTGCACTGTCGAGGCGGAAGCTGATCGAGCGCGTCAGTTTCCAGCGCGCGACCATCGACAGGATACGCGGCACGGCGAACTGTTTCAGTCCGCCGAAATTCCAGCGCAATATGTCGATGTCGCGATCGGGCTCTTCATGCGCGAGGCGCAGCAGATAGTCGCCGAGCGGCTCGCCCTTGCCGTCCCTGTCAGGCTTCAATGCGATCCGCGGGTCGAAATCCCAGCCGATCAGCAGGATGCGCTGTTTCGCGTCGGCCATCAGCCGTTCGAGCAAGGCATAATAATCGGCGGCATCGACGATCATCCGCGCCTTGTCGGCGCGTTCGATCCGCCAGCAATTGCGGCCTTCGACGACTATCGGTTTCAGATCCGTCCCCATCGCCGCCACCACGCATGATGGCGGCGATAGTTGCAAGGACCAAAAAGTCAGGCGGCGGCGAACTGCTCGGGCGCCAGCGCCATCAGCGCCTCGCTGCCCGCCTCGATCTTGCGGCGGAGCGAGCCGGCGTCGGGCAGGAAGCGTTCGGCGAAGTAGCGCGCGGTGACCAGCTTGGCTTCGAGGAAAGCCTTGTTGCCACGCCCCTCGGCGAGCGCCTTCTGCGCCGCCTCGGCCATCATCAGCCACATCGAGCCGAGCGCCACGATCCCCATGATATGCATATAGTGATGCGCGCCGGCGCCGACATTGTTGGGGTTGGCCATGCCATTCTGCATGAACCACATCGTCGCCGCCTTGAGCTCGCCATTCGCTTTTTCGAGACGGGTAGCGAAGTCTGCGAACGCTTCATTGCCCTTCGCGCGCGCGCATTCCTCGTCGACGATCGCGAAAAAGGCCTGGATCGCGCGGCCGCCATTCTGCGCGAGCTTGCGGCCGACAAGGTCCATCGCCTGCACCCCGTTCGCGCCTTCGTAGATCATCGTGATGCGCGCATCGCGGACATACTGCGACATGCCCTGTTCTTCGATATAGCCGTGGCCGCCGAACACCTGCTGCGCGTTCGTCGCGACCTCATAGCCCTTGTCGGTGCCATAGCCCTTGATCACCGGCGTGAGCAGACTGACGAGATCGTCGGCGCGCTGGCGCTCTTCGTCGGTTTCGGCGAGATGCGCGAGGTCGACCTGCAGCGCGCCCCATGTGCAGAGCGCGCGGAGGCCCTCGACCGTCGCCTTGCCGTCCATCAGCATGCGGCGAACATCGGGATGGACGAACAGCGGATCAGCCTTTTCCTGCGGATCCTGAGGGCCGGTGAGCGCGCGGCCCTGACGGCGGTCGTGTGCATATTGGACCGCATTCTGATAGGCGACATCGGCCTGCCCGAGCCCCTGGATGCCGACGCCGAGGCGCGCGGCGTTCATCATCACGAACATCGCCGCGAGACCCTTGTTCTCCTCGCCGACCATCCAGCCCTTTGCCCCGTCGTAATTCATCACGCAGGTCGAGTTGGCGTGGATGCCCATCTTGTGCTCGATCGAGCCGCACGACAGCGTGTTGCGTTCGCCGAGCGAACCGTCTTCGCCCACGATGAACTTGGGAACGATAAACAGCGAGATGCCCTTGACGCTGTCGGGGGCGTCGGGCGTCTTCGCGAGCACGAGGTGGATGATATTGTCGGTCAGGTCATGCTCGCCTGACGAGATGAATATCTTGGTGCCCGTGACCGCATAGCTGCCGTCGCCGTTCGGCACCGCGCGCGTGCGGATCATGCCGAGGTCGGTGCCGGCGTGCGGTTCGGTCAGGTTCATCGTGCCGCTCCACTCGCCCGCGATCATCTTCGGCACATAGGTCGCCTTCTGCTCGTCCGATCCCTTGACGAGGATCGCGGCGGTCGCGCCCTGCGTCAGGCCGGGGTACATCGCGAACGCCTGGTTGGCGGCGTTGCGATATTCCTCGACCGGGAAACCGATGACGTGCGGCAGTCCCTGCCCGCCGAACTCCTCGGGCGCGGTGAGCAGGCCCCAGCCGGCCTCCGAATAGGCCTTATAGGCTTCCTTGAAACCCTTCGGCGTCGTCACCGACCCATCGTCGTGGCGGGTGCAGCCCTCAAGGTCGCCCGACTGGTTGATCGGGAACAGCACTTCCTCGCAAAACTTGCCCGCTTCGGTCAGCACCGCCTCGATCATGTCGGGGGTGGCATTGGCGAAGCCCGGCAGGTTTGCATAGCGCTCGATGCCGAGTACGTCGTTAAGGAGGAACAGCGTGTCCTGCACAGGGGCGCGATAGACGGGCATGGGTTATCCTTCTGAAAAGCAGTTGATCGGTTCAAACTTGCCCGGGGAGAGGCAGAGGGTCAGGAGTCGGGTAGCCTATTGGCCGGCGTCGACTTTCTTCACCGTATCGATGAAGCGTGACAGCTCATCTACAGCGCTGTCAATATCGTCGCGCTGGCGGCGGAGCAGCGCGATGCGTTCCTCGCATTTTTCGATCGTCACCTGCCGCTGCAATTTGCGGCCGTCGCCGACGTCGTAGAGGTCGATCATCTCGCGAATGTCGGCAAGGCTGAACCCCGTGCGCTTCGCGCGGAGAATCCAGGCAAGCCGGGCACGATCACGCTTCGAATAGATGCGCGACAATCCCTTGCGCGACGGACTGATGAGTCCCTCGTCCTCGTAGAAACGCAGTGCACGCGCAGTAACCCCGAACTCGGTCGACAAGTCGGTGATGCTGAATTGCTCGCGTCCCAGATGATCGGGCGTATCGATATGGGCGTGGCCGTAGGGTTCGGTCATGCCGGTAAAACTAGTTTCCGTTGACGTGAACGTCAATAGCGCCGGATCGGGCGATTTCTGCGCAGGTCAGCCCGCGCAGGGACGCGACATATTGCCGCGCCGATCGGCGATCTGCAAGCCCCTCGCATCGTCGGCCGACCAACTCGCACGCGGCAGGCGCAACCCTGAAAGCGAGGCGTGGTTCGGACACAGACGCGCGCACTGCGGCGGAAGGCTTCCCGGCAAGCGCAATTCATCCCCGTCCTCGTGCACCAGCGCCTCGCAGTTCTCCACACCGGCAAAGCGCATCCGCCAATCGGCGCCTTCGCGCACCATCGTCCCGCTCGCAAGGCAGGACAGGCTCGTCCCGAAGGATGCGGTAACCGTGAAGCGCCATTTCCCGGCGCCGTCGGGAACCACGCACATCGCGTCGCGGCCGAGATCATGTCGGCGCTCGAACACCCCGGCCGGCGAGTCGACTTCGGCACGCACGACACCGCGCGCGCGCGCCGCGACTTCCAGCGGATTATCTGCGTCGATCCCCTTCGCGTCGGGCTCGGGACGCTGGCATCCTGCAAGCAGCACCACCGCCAGCCCCAAAAGCGCCTCAGCCTTGCGCATCGTCTGCCAGAAAAGCCAGACTGCCGTCGGCCTCGACGCGGCGATAGAAGCAGGAGCGACGCCCGGTATGGCATGCAGGGCCCGCCGGCCGCACGCGCAGCAACAGCGCGTCCTGATCGCAGTCGACGCGCATCTCGACGAGCGTCAGCCCATTGCCCGACGTCTCGCCCTTGCGCCAGAGCGCGGCCCGCGAGCGCGACCAGAAATGCGCCTGTCCGGTCTCGCGCGTTTTCGCGATCGCTTCCTCGTTCATATGGGCGACCATCAGCAGGACACGGCTGTCGGCGTCGGTGACAATTGCGGTCACCAGCCCCGCAGCGTCAAACCGCGGGAGAAATCGGTCGGTCGTATCGCGCTGATCATCCATGAAACGCGCTTTAGAGCAGGATATGAGCCGATGTCACCCCGTCCATCGCCGCCCATGTTACAAATGCGTGATTAGGGGGGCGACATTTGCGATTGCCGTCCCTATATGCGCCGCAGTCACTGCCCCCGCGCCCCTGGCCCCGACCCTGGAATGACATGCTGACGACCCATCCTTTCGACGACGACAAGCTCCGCGAGGAGTGCGGCGTCTTTGGTATTCACGGCGCCGACAGCGCCGCCGCGGTTGTCGCGCTGGGCCTCCATGCCCTGCAGCATCGCGGGCAGGAAGCCGCGGGCATCACCGCCTTTGACGGCAAGGATTTCCACACCCACCGCGCGATGGGCCATGTCGCGGGCAATTTCGACCGCGACGAGATCATCCGCCAGCTGGGCGGCGCTTCGGCGATCGGCCATGTCCGTTACTCGACGACGGGCGAGACTGCGCTGCGCAACGTCCAGCCGCTGTTCGCCGACCTCGCGACCGGCGGTTTCGCGGTCGCGCACAACGGCAACATCTCGAATGCCGCGGCGCTGCGCAAGGTGCTCGTCCGCCGGGGCTCGATCTTCCAGTCGACCAGCGATACCGAGGTGATCATCCACCTCGTCGCGACGTCGAACTATCGTTCGCTGCTCGATCGCTTCATCGACGCGCTGAAGCAGGTGGAGGGCGCCTATTCGCTGATCTGCCTGACCGCCGAGGGCATGATCGGCTGCCGCGACCCTCTCGGCATCCGCCCGCTCGTCATCGGCAAGCTCGGCGACGCGCATATACTCGCGTCCGAAACCGTCGCACTCGACGTCGTCGGCGCCGAATTCGTGCGCTCGGTCGAACCCGGCGAGCTTGTGATCGTGCGCGACGGCCAGCTGACGTCGCACCGCCCCTTTGCCGAGCAGTCGGCGCGGCCGTGCATCTTCGAATATGTCTATTTCTCGCGCCCCGATTCGATCGTCGATGGAACCAGCGTCTATTCGGTACGCAAGGCGATCGGCGCCGAACTCGCGCGCGAAAATCCGGTCGACGCCGACCTTGTCATTCCGGTTCCCGATTCGGGTACGCCCGCGGCGATCGGCTACGCACAGGAATCGGGCATTCCGTTCGAACTCGGCATCATCCGCTCGCACTATGTCGGGCGCACCTTCATCCAGCCGGGCGACAAGGTGCGCCACCTCGGTGTGAAATTGAAGCACAACGCCAATCGCGCGCTGATCGCGGGCAAGCGCATCGTGCTGATTGACGATTCGATCGTGCGCGGCACGACGAGCCTCAAGATCGTGCAGATGATGCGCGACGCGGGGGCGGCCGAGGTCCATATGCGTATCGCGAGCCCGCCGACCTCGCACAGCTGCTTCTATGGCGTCGACACGCCCGAGCGTGCCAAGCTGCTCGCGGCGCAGATGACGGTCGGCCAGATGGCGAACTTCATCAACGCCGACAGCCTCGCCTTTCTGACAATCGACGGCCTCTATCGCGCCCTTGGCGAGGCGGATCGCAAGCATGACGCCCCGCAATATTGCGACGCCTGCTTTACCGGCGACTATCCGACCACGCTGACCGATTTCGACGAGCACGGGCTGGAGGATCAGTTTTCGCTGCTTGCCGAGCGGGTTGTCTGACACAATGACCAACTCGTCTGAAGAACTGGCGGGCCAGGTCGCGCTCGTCACCGGGGCGAGCCGCGGCATCGGCGAGGCGATCGCCGAAGCGCTCGCGGCGCGCGGAGCGCATGTCGTGATCACCGCGCGAACACCCGGCGGGCTCGAGACGCTCGAAGACCGCATCCACGCCGCAGGCGGCAGCGCGACGATCGCACCGCTCGACCTTACCGACGGCGACAGCATCGCCCGCCTTGCGAGCGCAATGGCCGAACGCTGGCAGCAGCTCGACATGCTCGTGCTCAACGCGGCGATGCTCGGCACGCTGACTCCGGTCGCGGCGATCGACGGCAAGGAATTCAACAAGCTGCTGACGCTCAACCTGATCGCGCAGCAAGCGCTGATCGCTAATTTCGACCCGCTGCTGCGCCGCGCGCCGAACGGCCGCCTGCTCGCGCTGTCGAGCGGCGTTGCGCGCGAGCCGCGCGCCTATTGGGGCGCCTATGCAGCATCGAAGGCGGCGTTCGAGACACTGGTGACGAGCTATGGCGCCGAAATGCGCAATATCTCGACCGTGCGCACCGCAATCCTCGATCCGGGCGGCACCCGCACGCAGATGCGCGCCCGTGCGTACCCCGGCGAAGACCCGCAGAGCATCAAGGACCCTGCGGCGGTCGGCGAATATGTCGCGGGGCTGATGGTCGACGGCTTCGACAGCACCGCCTTCCACGCCCTCCCCAAGGTCATGGAAAAAGCTTAACGCCATCTTCGTTTTCCTGCTCTAGGATGCTCGCACAAGAGGGTTTGCAAGGGCGCGGAAATAATGACCAGGGATATTTTGCGATCGGCGATTGCTGCCGTGATCGGCATCGTCGTCGCTTTCGGATTGATCTGGCTGGCACAATATGCCGGCAGCGAAATTTCGCCCGACGTCTACGATCCGAACAGCGGTGAAATCCTGATCCCGGTCGGATCGACTATCGCCCTGATCGTTGGCTGGTTCATCGGCACTTTTGCCGGCGGCTGGATCGCGATGCGCGTGTCGGCTGGTACCGGCGCAGGCTGGATCGTCGCCGGTTCGGTCATCGGCGCCGCGCTGTACCGCGCCGTCACGCTCGCCGACACGTGGTGGATCATGGCGCTGGGCGCCCTCATCCCGCTTGCCGCGGTCTGGCTGGCCCAGCGCGCAACGGCGACTGTCGCCGAGCAGGGCCCGTTTGCGCAGTAAAGGCGACGGCGCGCAATTTCACAATCGTCATTGCGAGCGTAGCGAAGCAATCCAGAGCGCTTACGCCGAGCTGGATTGCCGCGTCGCTTCGCTCCTCGCAATGACGAAGATGTTTTGGTCAACGGCACGCTCTACTTGGCGGCTTCCCTGTCCACCGCCGCCTGGACGCTCTTGTAAAACGCCTCGCGCGCCGCACCGACGCCTTCGGGATCGGTCGCCGTCGGCCAGTTGCCGTTCGAGGCGATCACCAGCTTGCGCTTGGGGTCGATGAAGATGCCCTGGCCAAAGATGCCCTGCGCCGCGAAGCTGCCATCATCGTTCGTCCACCATTGATAGCCATAGCCGCGGCCAGGCACGTCGATGCCGGCCTGCTTCGTCGTCGCCGAAGCGAGCCAGTCGTCGGGAAGCACCTTCTTGCCACCGGCGACGCCCCCATTCAGGATGAACTGGCCGAAACGCGCATAATCCTTGAGGCTCGCCGACATGCAGCAACCGCTGATCTCGTGCCCCGTCGGCCCGAGCATCCACACCGCGTCCTGCTCCATGCCGAACGGCTTCCAGATCTTCTCGGACAGATAGGTCGATAGCGTCTTGCCCGTCGCGCTCGACACGAGCACGCCGATCAGGTTGGTCTCGCCGGTCTTGTACACCCACTTTGACCCGGCGGGCGCTTCGCGCGGCAAGGTCTTCATATAGCTGACGGTAATGTCTTCGCCCGCCACCGGCTTCTGCAGATTGAACTGCGCGACGTCGGATTTGGGGTCGGTATAATCCTCGTTCCATTTGACGCCCGACGTCATGGTGAGCAGCTGGCGTACACTGACATCGTCATAGGCCGAACCCTTGAGCCCGGGAATATAGGCAGTGACCTTGTCGTCGAGGCTCTTGATGTAGCCGTCCTTCACCGCCGCGCCGACGAGCGTCGAGGTAAAGCTTTTGGCGACCGAAAAGCTCGTCCAGCGCCCCGCGGCGCCATAGCCGAGCGCATATTTCTCGAGCCGGACTTTGCCATCCTGCACGATGACCAGCCCGGCGTTGCGCTGCTTCGCCATATGGGCGTCGACATCGATGCCAAGATCGATGGGCTTGCCCTGCGGTAGCGGATAAACCGGGCCGTCGGCCTCGACCTTGTTCACGACGACCTTCGGAACCGTCTCCATCGTGCGGAAGGCGGCGTCGCGTTGATCCTGGGTCCAGAAAAGCACATTCAGATCCTTTGGCAGTTGATCGGTCGTTTGCGTCGTCGCGGGCGCACTGTACCCGGCCGCCGCGGTGCCCAGCAGCACCGCCGCCAAAAATCTTCGCATGTGTGTCCTCCCCTGTTTTCAGGCTGTCTTTTCGAGCGTGATTTGCGCAACGTCGATACCACCGCCGCGAAAGCCACCCTCGCAATACTGCAGATAATAGCGCCAGAGCCGCACGAAGCGCGCGTCGAACCCCGGCGGCAGCTGGTCGGCCGCAACGGCAGCGTCAAAACGTTCGCGCCACTGGCGCAGCGTCTCGGCATAGCTGCCGCCAAAGCGTCGCACGTCGCGCCAGGCCAGTCCCCGCGCCTCGGCAAGCGCCCGGAAGCGGCTTTCGGAGATCAGGCAGCCACCCGGGAAGATATACGCCTGGATGAAGTCGCTGCTCGCCGCGTAACGTTCGAACAGCGCGTCGTTGATCAGGATATACTGGATAGCCGCCTTGCCACCCGGGCGCAGCAGCCGCGCGATCGCGTCGAGATAGGCGGGCCAATAGGCCTGTCCCACCGCCTCGACCATCTCGACGCTCGCGATCGCGTCATAGGGACCCTGTGCATCGCGATAGTCGCAAAGCTCGATCCGCGAGCGCCCCGAAAGGTCGACCGCATTCAGCCGCGCGTCGGCCACCTCGGCCTGCGCGGGCGACAGGGTTATGCCGGTATAGAGCACATCGTGCCGCTCGACGGCGCGCTGCGCGAGCGCGCCCCAGCCGCAGCCGATCTCGAGAAGCCGGCTGCCCGAGCGGAGATCGAGCCGGTCAAGGATCGCGTCGACCTTTGCCGCCTGCGCCTCCTCAAGCGACTGGCCCGGGTCGGTGAACAATGCGCTCGAATAATTCATGGCAGAATCGAGCCACAAGCGATAGAAATCATTACCCAAATCATAGTGGGCGTGAATGTTGCGTCGTGCACCGCGGCGATCGTTGCGGTGAAGCGCATGGATTATCCTGTTCAGCCAGCGCCACGGGCCATGCGCGCGCCCGACGTTGCCAAGCGATTCGCCATTGCGCATGAACAGGTCGAAAAGCGGCACGGGATCGGGAGAGGACCATTCCTGCGCCTCCCACGCGCGATACCAGCCCACCGAGCCCGAGAGCGCAAGCCGCACCAGCGCCGCCCAGCTGTGAAGATGGATCACCGCCGTCGGTCCTTTGCCCCGCCCGCCCAACAGGCGAACGCTGCCATCGGGCAGATGCCCTTCGATTGTTCCGAGCATCAGCCCCGCATCGATCCGGTCGAGCAACCTGTGGAACAGACCCGCGGGCGCCAGCCCGATCAGCCGCGCCATTCCGCCGCCGGTGCGATAGGCACGATCGGCGCGAAGCAGTTCCTTACCGCGGCGCGGGCT